>CBIHPB010000025.1:0-18474 GCA_966211485.1 uncultured Bdellovibrio sp. | reverse complement strand
GGTGCTGCCAGATGCGAACAAACACAGAGCCATCAGGTACAGAGATCAGGCGGTCAAAGGTTGTCAAATGCATGCGGGGCTCCTCCAAGCTGAAAAAGCCTTGGAACTGAAAGGGCTTAGGTTAGCTTGATGAAACGATCGGCGACAAGGGCTGGTGGTCTGCATTGGTCTTCAGATTTGACTTGTCGTTTTTATAAAAACCAGCCCCTATCCTTGTGAAAAGACTTATAAAACTGTAGAAATTCGGCATGCAAGAAATTGAAAAACTGCGCTCTGAGATCGATCAGATTCATGTCGAGATGGTGGGGCTGTTTCGACGGCGTCTCAAGCTTGCGCGTGAGATCTGGAAGCTGAAGGTCGCGCACGCACTTCCGATGATCGATCCGGCTCGCGAAGAAAAAATCCGTCATCGCTTTGATCACGAGATCACGGATCAGCTCGAGCAAAAGGCTGTGCAGAATCTTTTAAAGCATATCATCAGTGAATCCAAAACCTGCCTGGAAGCGAAAAATAAATGAATCAAGAAATGAAGTCTTCCGATTTTGAACTTCTGCTGCCGGTCGGTCAAAAAGAAATGGCCGAAGCGGCTATTCAAAATGGCGCTGATGCGATTTACGTCGGCTTCCCTGGCTGGAATGCCCGCGGGCGCAGTTATGATTTCGAATTGGAAGAGCTCAAACACATCATTCAGCTTTGCCATTTGAACGGCGTAAAGGTGAATCTGGCGTTTAATATCGTGATCTTTGAAAATGAACTGTCCCGGGTGGTCGAGGCCATCGAAAAAGTTTTGCCTCTCAAACCCGATGCCTTGATCGTGCAGGATTTGGGATTGGTTCGTATCATCAAGGAAATGTGTCCCGAGCAGATCGTGCATGCGTCGACGCAGATGACGATCACCAATGACTTGGCCATTCAGCTTTTGGAAGACCTTCAGATTCGCCGCTTTGTTTTGGGTCGCGAAAATTCACTGCCAGAAATCAAGCTGATCGCCGAGCGTTCGAAAAAAGAATTGGAAGTTTTCGTTCACGGTGCACTTTGCGTTTCTTATTCGGGCCAGTGCTTTACGTCCGAGACCTTGGGTGGCCGGTCAGCCAATCGCGGTCAGTGCGCGCAAAGCTGCCGGTTTAGTTATGATCTGATCGTTGATGGTGAAAAGAAAAATCTGGTGGATCGCACGTACCTGGTGTCGCCAAAAGATCTTTGCGGAATCGGCGAAATTCCCGAGCTGATGAAGCTGGGTGTGAAGAGCTTCAAAGTCGAAGGCCGATTGAAATCGCCAGAATATGTGGCACAAGTCGCAAAGTCTTTCCGATCGGCGATTGATCACACGATTTCGAAAAATTCTTTGAACGAAGATCAGCTTCGCCTGGAAAGAAATAAAATGGGAGCCGAGTATTCGCGCGGCTTTTTTCCAGGCTGGTTGCATGGTGTGAACCACCAAGAGCTGGTCGATGGAACCTTCAGTTCGCATCGGGGCGTGGAAATGGGCCGGGTGGCTTCGGTTCAACGCAACGCTATGGTGGTCGAGCGTAACGGCAATCCGATTGAAATTGAAAACGGTGATGGCGTTGCATGGTTCGAAGGCTCTGAGAAAAAGGGGGCCTCGGTTTACGCGGTTCGCTCGGACCGAAAGACACTGCATCTGGAATTTTCAAATTCGACTGTGCTGCCGACCGCGGCTGTTGGGTCTTTGATTTATCTTAATCACGATAAAAGTCAGAAAAAAGAAATCGAACGCTCGCTGACGGATAAGCAGACTTTCAAAAAAATCCCAGTCCAGGTGTCTTTGATCTTGGAAGAGGGGAAACCATTGATCGCTCGCGTTCAGGATGATCGCTTTGACCTCAGCATGCAAACTGAGAGTTTGCTGGCGCCTGCGCAGAAAAAACCTCTCAGTAATGAAATGCTGTTTGAAGAGTTCTCGGCCTTGTCGGGAACAGTTTTCTCACTCAGTCGGTCAGTGTTCTTGACCACTTTGTCAGATGGTCGGGCATTATTTCTAAATCACAAAGAAATTAAAAATCTTCGCCAGCGAATTTTCGCCGAACTCACAAGACTGCGGGCCGAAAATAAAATCGAAAAGGCATCTGATGTTCAGGTCCAATCATTGAAACTTCGCGAACCCGCGGGGCGTGCTTCAACTGGTGCTTCGGTTGTGTTGAATGTGCTGCTGCGAAACAAAGAACAGGTTCAGGATTTGGCGAACGCAGTGAAGGCGGGCGATGTTCAAGCCGGTCAAATCCGCACGGTCTGTTTGGATTTTGAATTTGGCCGCGATTACAAACCATCGGTTGATCTTCTGCGTGAAGCCGGATTGCGAGTCGGAATTGCGACCACCCGAATCCTGAAGCCGCAAGAGTATATCAATCTCAAAGTCATCCATTCGATCCAGCCCGATTTTATTCTGGTTCGAAATTTGGGTGCGCTTTACTATTTCCAGCACGTGCAAAAGTTCGAAGGCGAGCTCAAAGGCGATTTCAGTCTCAATGTGACCAATCACAAGACTTTTGATTATCTGTTGGAAAAAGGCCTAAGCTCGATTTGCCTTTCTTACGATTTGAATTTTGATCAATCAGTCGAGCTTTTAAAGAATGTGGATGCGTCCCGGGCAGAAGTGACGATCCACCAGTCCATGCCAAGCTTTCATATGGAGCACTGTGTGTTCGCAGCCTTCTTAAGCAAAGGCAAAAGCTTTAAAGATTGCGGAAAGCCTTGCGAGAAACATAAGGTTCAATTGAAAGACCAGTTCGGTCATTATCACTGGATCAAGCCTGATCAAGAATGCCGAAACACCATGTACAATTCCAGTGCGCAGACCGCGCTTCCGTATTTGGAATCATGGAAAGCATTGGGACTTGGTGAGATTCGCTATGAAGCCTTGCATGAACAAGGTGCCGAGCTGATTCGTAAGATTCAAAATTACATTCAGGTTTTGGCGGGGACGAAAGCAACCGCCGAAGCGTTGAAGGATTTGGAAGCGATCGAGGTCTATGGATTGTCGCCGCGTCAGCTGGACCGAGTGGACGAGTATCAGGCCAGGAAAAAAGACCATCGTTTTTTGACTCCGACCACTTAAGCATCTGGTCTTGCCAAGCCCAACGATCGCTGCAAAGATGATTGCATGAGATCTTTCAATCTGTTTGGAAAAATATTTTTAAGCGCACTTGTTTCCACAACAATTGGGTTTTCGGCGTCTGCGAAAAAGAAAGCGGCGGCGGCCGAGCCCGCTCAGCCTTCAATCAGTTTGTCGGCCACCTGCGATGTCCAGACATCCAAAGATGAAACCAGTCAATCCGAGCTGACCATCACTGCGGATTTGACCAGTGCCGCTTTGGAAGTTCTGGACATTGAAGTGTACGAAGATTTCCGAAATCAAACCAAGGCCAATTCGTTCGCCAAAGTCTCAAAAACCAAATACGTGGCCAAGTTTGACAGCAAATACTGCTCGGAAAGCGAAGTGCAATTCCGTATCAGCTTTAAGCATGCTGGCAAAGATGAAAAGCTTCAGCAGGTTCAGACCCTTCAAATGGGAAAACTCTAACCTCATTCCCAGTCAAAATTCGCCAGCCCCGATTTTATTCAAGGTCTTTGGTCATAATGTCACCAAAACCGCATGGCCCTAGGCTTGCACAGCTGCGCCAGTTGTTAAACCAACCATGTGAAAGGGATTTTATGAAGAATATGTTTATTATTGTGCTCTTGTCTTTGGCGGGGCTGACAGCGATGGCCGATACGGATTCAGTTTTGAACGAGTGTCAGATCACCTGTAGTGCTCGCTGTAAGGACTATGCTGAAGAGATTATGCGAAAAGCGCAGGATGTCTTGGATTGTCAGGGCAGTTCGAATTCTGGCAACTCGGATGTGATCAACGCTTGTGTGAGTGTCTTCGGCAATGGCTCGGCAGGTCAGCAGTGCTCACGGGAGGCCAGTTCAGTTGAAACAGTTCGGACCTGTGCTTCTGTTTTTGGGAATGGATCGACTGGTTTGGACTGCGCGACTTCCAATGCGGAAGCAGATGTGATCAGGACCTGCAGCTCAGTGTTTGGAAACGGTTCCAGCGGCTTGACTTGTGCCAAGGAAGCGCGCGATGCAGGTGTTGTTCGCACTTGCGCTTCAAACTTTGGCAATGGTTCGGCCGGTTTGAGCTGCGCGACTGGAAACTAAATTAGTACCACTTGTTATCTTCAAGCAGGCTTCGGATATGAGATTCAATCCGAAGCTTTCTTTTCGGTGAAACCTCGGCGTCGATTTTGAGACCAAAAAGATGGCCGATCACTTTCTGCCGGCCAATCGGCTGAATCCACATCACGGTGCATTTGATCATGCCGAGATCCAAATCGGCCAATGCTCCCTCAAGTTCCAGCATGATATTTGAATAAATAAACGGGGCCTCGCCTTTGACTTCGAATTTCATACCGTCGGCACTGATGTCTTTGAGACGCGCTTTGTAGATTTTGTGATTTCCCAGATCATGAATTAAGGCGGATCCGCTGGTGCGGGCGCGGACTTGCTTTCGGTTTTCTTTCTTTCGCAGACGGTCCAGATTTGAGACAGAGGCAGCTTTTGTTTTCTTCTCTGATTCCATGCTTTGATTATAACTTTTGGGGTCGATTTTGACCGAGTGGAATCTCGGATTTGTTTGGCTGAAAAGAGCTAAAAGTTTGACTGTTTCCGGGGAATTGTCGGGTTGTGGAAAATCGCTTTGTTATTGTGCAAACTGCAGCTTTCGCGGTTCGAAAATATTTTTGTCACAAAATATGAAATTCGCTCGTAATATGAGCGTATGAAAATAACAGCTTTGAAATCGCTTATAGTTCTTCTCGCAGCTTTCTCGGTCCAGACATTGTGGGCTAAAACCATTCATTACGAGCTCAACATTGAAAATCAAAAGGTCAATATCACTGGCCGGGAAGTGGATTTTGCCTTGACCGTGAATGCCAGCATCCCAGCGCCTACTTTGGAATTTACCGAAGGTGATACGGCCGAGATAGTCGTTCGCAACAAATTGGCCAGCGGCGAGGTCTCAATTCACTGGCACGGGATTTTGTTGCCGCCATTGGAAGATGGGGTGCCGAACGTCAACACGCCACCGATTTTTGCGGGCCAAGAGCGCACCTTCCGATTTCCCATCCGGCAAAACGGGACCTATTGGTATCACTCGCATACGGGCCTGCAAGAGCAAAAAGGTGTTTACGGTCCGATCGTGATTCATCCGAAAAAAGAAACGATCAAGGCCGATAAAGAAGCGGTCGTGGTGTTAAGCGATTGGTCCGATGAAAATGCGGACCAGATCATTCGCAATCTCAGAAAAGATGGGGACTATTATCTTTATAAAAAGAACTCGGTGCGCTCGATTTTCGGAGCGGCCCAGGCGGGGACCTACTTTCAAAACGAGTGGGATCGCATGGGCGGGATGGACTTGTCGGATGTCGGATATGATGCCTTCTTGATCAATGGAAAGAAAGATTCGCAGCTGTTGGTTGCCCATCCGGGAGAGAAGGTTCGCATTCGAATTATCAACGCGGCGGCCTCGAGTTATTTCTATGTGTCGCTGGCAGGTCTTCCGATGCAAGTGATTTCAGCAGACGGGCAGGACATCGAGCCCATTCAGGCCAAAGAAATCCTGATGGGAATGGCCGAAACCTATGATGTGTTCTTCACAGTTCCGGAACATAAGAATTTCGAGTTGCGAGCAACAGCACAGGATGTGACGGGGTTTGCATCCGCATGGATTGGCATGGGCGAAAAAGTTCCAGCCGTGGATAAAGAGAAACCTGATCTGTATGCGCCGATGAATCATGGCAGCCATGCGGGGCACGGTGGGCATGCAGGCCATTCGATGATGAATCACGCGGGAATGGATCACTCAAAGATGGACCATTCAAAAATGGATCATTCTCAAATGAATCATGCGGGGATGGATCACTCGAAAATGGATCATTCAAAGATGACGATGGCCGAGGCTCCGAAGGGGCCAGTGATTGAGACTTTGACGGTGGATGAATTGAAGTCTCCGGCGCCAACGACTTTGCCGGCGCAGGCGAAGGTCTATGATCTCAAGCTGGTTTTGGGTGGGGATATGTCGCGATATATTTGGCATATCAATGGCAAAGCGATCAACCAGGACCGCCTGATCAATATCAATGAAGGCGATGTGGTTCGCTTTACGTTTGAAAATGGAACGATGATGCATCACCCGATGCATTTGCACGGACACTTTTTTCGTGTGTTGAATCAATATGGCGAAAAGTCTCCTCTGAAGCACACGGTGGATGTGCCGCCGATGGGAACACGGGTGATTGAATTCTACGCCAATGAGCCGGGGCAGTGGATGCTTCACTGTCACAATCTCTATCATATGGAAACCGGGATGGCGCGGGTCGTGCGATACGATTCATTCAAGATGACCCCCGAGCAGCAGCACATGGATCATCAAGATCATCACTTGCACGATCACTGGTACAAGACAGGAAATCTGCAACTGCACACCAATATTTTGGAAGCGGGTCTGAAGCTTTCGCAGACGTGGAATGAAATCGAATTGCGCGGACACAGTCGCAAGGACGAAGACTGGGAAGGCTCGGGGGATTTGTTCTATCGACGCTGGCAGGGCAATTACTTGAATTGGATTTTGGGGGTTTCGTCAGTCGATCACGATTACCGGGCTGAGGCCGGTGTCGGATATCTTTTGCCGATGTTGATTCGCACGAATTTGTTGGTGGATCACAAAGGAAAATTGCGAGCCGATTTGACCAAGCGTTTTCAATGGACCAGCACTGTGTTTACCGAGGCCGAGTACACTTGGCGCCAAGACCCCGGGCTGGACAATGAATATGCGATTTCTTTGATGTACGGAAATAGCTGGCATTTTTCAGGTGGCTTCCGCTACACGGGTCACAGCGTTGGCGTTGGACTGCAGTATCAGTTCTAAGCGGAATCGGAGATTGGGATGACGCTGGGAAAATTATTTGTTGCGATCACGGTGATGTTTGGAATTCAGTTGGCGATTGCACATGAAGGTCGTCACCACGGCGAACACCACCAGCCGCCACCGCCGCCGACGGATGCGCAGAAAGTTTTGCTTGAGCAAATCAATGCCAGTTATCTCAAAGACGTGAAGCCCGCGTTTCAGCGAACCTGCTTTGATTGTCACAGTTCAAATCCCAAACTTCCTTGGTATCAGAAAATTCCCGGCATCCGGCAGTGGATGCAAAGTGATCTGGATGAAGCCAAAGAACATCTGCAAATGGACTCGGATTTTCCATTTCAAAGTCACGCCACGATTACAGAGGATCTTCAGGCCATCGATAAAGAAGTACAGGAAAACGAAATGCCACCCTTTCGCTATCGTTTGATACATCCAAATATGGGGCTCACAGCAGAGGAGAAGAAGAAGATCCACAGCTGGGCCGAGCAGTCTTTGCAACTGCTTCATTAATCCATCTGTTGCGCTAATTTTTCAGATTCGGCTTTGTAATGTTTGGCTGAAGCTTTATTACCAAGCTTGGTAAATTCTTCGCTGAGCTTCAATGCAGCTTTTGAAGCCGTTTCGAAAGCTTTGATCGTGATATTTCGATCTTCGACCCCGTCTGCGTTCTTCACTTCGATTCGTTTGTTCTTTTCGAATTTGCCGGCGATGTATCCACCGTCCTGGTCCAGTGCGCCCAACTCCCAGTAGCCGGCCTTCAGCTGGCCGAAGAAAACAGATTCGACTTTGGCTCCGCTGAGATAGCGAACGACACCCAGGCCATCGGCGAATCCATCTTTACAGTCACCATGCCAATTGATGGTCTGCTTTGGGTTATCGGAAAAGACTTTGCACTTGGTGTTTTTAGCCAGCGTGAAATCGGCCAATGCGGATGCGGAAATCAAAAATGAAATGGAAAGTAAGAAGAGATTTTTCATTCCACTATCCTTTCTAGAAAATAGGATGCGGTCAACGATCCAAAGATTTAATCACAGCATCGGCCAAGGTTTGGGCGGCAGCGGGGTGATGAGTCAGATAGAGGTCGGGCTCGATCAGTTCCAATTCGCCGACCAGAGCCTCATGCTCCCAATCGACCAGATCGACTCGGGCGTAGCTCCAGCCGCCTTTGATTTTTTGGATACAATTCTGCGCGAAATCGACAAGCTGTTTGGAGGGCTGAAGAAGCTGGTAGCTTCCGCCGAAATCCGATTGGACGCGGAAGTCGCCGGATTTGGGACGCTTCAAGACCGCATGGGAAAATCGGGGTGCGTCGCTGTTGAAGAAAACCAAGGAAAGCTCGCCGCTGCTGGTGATACTGGAGATATAGGGCTGGACCAAGAAGTCTGAATGATTTTTCAGCTGTTCAATTTTGCGAGGCAGCTCGGGGTCGTTTGCGGAAATATGAAAAGTTAGATAGGCCGTCGCGGAAATCGTGGGTTTTAGAATCAGGTCGGGCCAGTTTTTCTGCCGAATCAATTCCGAGATCTGAGAGACGGAAAATTCTTTTTTCAAAAGCAAAGATGGAACAATCACTACACCTTGCGTCTCGAGATCCAGAAGATAAGACTTATTGATATTCCAGCGAATGACCGGAGCTGAATTTGTGAGCTTGATCTTCGAGTGCTCGAGCTCGGAAATCCAATTCAGAAACCGCTCCGAATTCTGGTGATAGTCCCAAGTCGAGCGGACCACGACGGCGTCGCAATTTAAATCCGAGGTGTTGGTCTGATTCCAAATAAAAGTCCGAGTTTTGATTCCCTTTTGCTCGAGACAAGAAACGAGAAGACGATCGCCGTCGGTCAAATTGGGTTTGTCGATACAGGTCGCAATTCCGATTTTCATCAGATAATATTTCAATGTTCAATTCAAGGACTGTCAACGGGTCATAAGGGCTTGGCCAGATCCTTGTTCCGGTAAAAGATATTGTAGGTCACCGCATCCCACGCATTGTGGATTCCTGAAAACAGCAAGAACAGTTGCGCGGCTGCGACCCAGAACAGTGTGGGCCGTGGAAAACTGTGCGCCGTAAATGCCGATGCAATCAAAGATAGATAAGCGATCGTCGGAAAAATCACATGAAAAAACCAATCTTCGAAAACGGGTTTGTAGAGAGTCTGTATTTTAATGTTTGCAATGACTTTGCAGACGTAAAGAAGGCCACCCAAGCCGACAAGGCCCCAGGACGGGGACAGCCATGTGAGCCCACTCCAAGGTGCCATTGTTAATGCTGCCAACAACAGTACCAGTGCGAAATGCACAATGGTGGGCGTGGCAAATGCGGCACTGGCTTCTCCAATGTTGGGTTCGGTGCGATCGGCAATCAAAGTGATAAAAACAAACTGCAGTCCAATCAGTGCGCCTGCGGCCCCACCAATAATCAGATAGAAATTTTCCCAATCGCCAAGATCTTCCATGTTTTCTCCTGACCCTCTGTATTTTCAATACTTGCAAATCAAAGACCTGGTGGCTGCAGTGATGATATGGGGCAAAAATCGACGGATCGACTCGGCGCCGGGTAGTCATCTCGTCAGAAATGGGTACGATAAAGGGACTATGAATTTCAAATCTTTGTCAGCCCTTCTTATTTCCAGTCTTTTGATCTTCAATCTTGCTTGCTCAAGCAAAAAACCAAAAGAGCCACCACCGCCGACCACGCCGGTTTCAGCTCAGCCAGAGACGGAAGATACGGTGATTCAGCCACACCCAACGGCTGTGCCGGTTGCGCTGAATCCTGAACAGAATACGGCCACCCAGGGTTCGCACTGGCTGATGCCGGCTGATGGGGGAAGTGCAGTGGCAACGGTGGCTTTGGTCGGAGCGGTGTTGGGAATCAGCAAGGTTTTCCAAACAAAAGAAGAGCGAAACGAATTGAACGGAAAATGTGTCTACGGCGAGCCCGATTCGCCGATGGTCAGTCCTTGCATCAACGTCAGGGTCAACCTGATGGAAAATGGCCAGACAGTTTCCGCATTCTCTTCGACCAATCGGCAAGGTGACTTTCGATTTTCGATTCCGACGGGGAAATCCTATTTTGTCCAAGTCGTCGACCGCAAAGGTCGAACAACAGCGACACCAATGAAAGTCGGAAAGTCGTCGATTGTTTCGCTGTATTTGAAACCCTAGCTTTGACTCTAATGACGCATCTTTTCCGAAAAATTTCTCCAAACCAGATCCTAAGCGGCTCGTTTTCATTCGGGAATCATCAAACTTTCCCTCATTAGGAAAAGTTATAAGCAGGCGAATGATTTGTTCTGATGAATCTCATTGCCCCCACTACAGAAGAACGATTGAATGTTGGGCGAGGGGGAAATTATGAAAGCTTTTTATTTGGTTCTATTGCCGTTGTTGTTGTCTCTGGAAGTATCGGCACTTCCGCTTCCGAAAAATACTCGCGGTCCAATTCACTTGCCGCCAACTTTTACCGACAACTTTGATTTCGAAGGGATCGTGGCCCTGTCAAATTGTTCGGGCTCGTTGATCCGTTTTGAAACTTCCAAGGACACCGATCGCGCCATGGTTTTGACCAACGGTCACTGCCTTGAGACCGGCATGCCACAGCCAGGTGTTGTGGTTGTCAATCGTCCGTCGACCCGACGAATGAATCTGATGAAAAGCGATGGCTCACGAGCAGGCCAAGTGACGGCTGCGAAAATCCTGTACTCGACAATGACCAACACCGACATGACGATCTATCAGCTGACACTGACTTATGCTGATATTCAAAGCCGTATGGGTGTTCGCGCCTTGGTCTTGGCGTCGACTCATCCGGAAACTCAGACGGATATCGAAGTGATCTCTGGATACTGGAGCCGCGGGTACAGCTGCCAAGTGGAAGCCTTCGTTCCGCAATTGAAGGAAGATCGCTGGACTTGCAAAGATTCGATCCGCTATTCGCGTCCAGGCTGCGAAGTGATAGGTGGAACTTCGGGTTCACCGATTATTGATGCGCGGACTCGTCAGGTCATTGGCGTGAACAACACTGGAAACGAAGATGGCGAGCAATGCACGATGAACAATCCTTGCGAAGTCGCTACAGACGGTCAAGTCTCTGCAACTAAGGGTTTCAGCTACGGCCAGCAAACTTACTGGGTGTATTCTTGCTTGAATACTTTGAACGAGCTGGATCTGAACAAATCAGGTTGCCTGCTGCCGCACTAGTGGCGGCTTAAGGCGCTGGCGTTCGATGAGCAATTGATCGTCAGAGTCTTGAAATGAGACATCTTCAAATTAGGTCGATGTCCAGTCCAGAAGATCCACTATTTCTTGTCGAAGTATGTTCTCCGAGGCTGGAAAAGGTTACAATAGCGATGTGGCACAACCCAATGAGATGCTTTCGCGCCGAAGTTTTCTTTTTAAGGCAGCAGGTCTTGCGGCGGCCAACCTCATGGTTGCAAATGCCGGCGTCTACGCCGTCGGTGCCGTTTTCAAAAACCTCGATGGCAAGCTGACGGCGGGAGCTAAAACCACCTGCATGAGTCCACCAAGCTATTCGGGATGCGTTGATCATGGTTGGTGTACAAGCGCATCTGGTAAAGCGGCCTGCGGACCGACTTCGCACTGGATCTCCTGTTACACCTCGGGTCCGATGGGGTACGGGGATATCTGTAGCCCGTAATCGTTCAATTGAAGATAGATAAAATGAATACCAGTAAAACTCGACGCACGAGATAGTCAATTCCGTTTGTTACGGAGTTTCGTACGCCTTTAGATTTTGCATGACTTGATCGGCAGGAATCCATGTTCCTCGCTGAATTGAAATTTGCTCCACATCATAGGTGGCCTTCACATCAAATTCAGTCGCTGTTTCGCGCGCTAGAAAGATCGCTCCCGAAAAAGGCTTTCCGCCAACGCTCACCGGAAGAATCAGCAGCGCAAAATAGTTCTCTGGTTTGAGATGACTTTGCTCGATGTCACCGTCCCTGAAAGAAAACAAATCAGTAAAGGCGTTTCCAGCTGTAGCCAAGTGGTGGCTGACGGCTTTCCATGTTCCACTCGCGTCAGACATTTCAATAAAACCAGTAGCTCCGTTGTTGCAATGAACCGGATAGTAAACCGTCTTTTTTTCCCCGGCTAAAAACATTTCCGGCTGATCTGTGATGTAGTTTGCATAGATTGCCGGCGAGTTAGCGAAGACGGGCAATGCTTGCGATTGAAATTCGGCATCCCCAGGATAGGGACAAGTGCTTTGGTTATATATCGGTTCGACTTGCAAAGCGAACCAGGTGGCCCGGCTGCGGATCGCGGCCGGCAATGATTCAGACACCCATGCCGAGCTAGTCTGCCACGCTTTGAAGGGGGCGCTGGCAAGGGCAATCGTCGGGAGCAGGGTTAGAAATAGAACAAAGTGAATCGTGTTCATAGGCCCGGAAACTCGCTTGCAGCATTGGTTATGTCAAGCCCATCTTGCCATCTGATGGTGGGATGAATTGTCAGTAAGCTTACTTGTAAGTCCACTAAGTCCACAAAAGGATAAAGTCCTTGAGATCTCTACCTTCATACTTGGAAGCGGAATTTCGAATGCGCTGAAGCTTTTGACCATCCCACCTGAAAGCTTGAACGGTGGCGATCTCTGGATTCTTCTTGTTGTAGGTCAGAACCAGCTTCTTCTTCGTCGACACTTTTTGAAAAGGCTTCAGCTGCTCATTCGATGTGAACAATTCATACTGAACGCAAACGACATCTTTCGTTTCGTCTGCCTGCTGGCCACTCGAGTTGTAGCAATGATCGGGAGTCGCCAATTCACTGATCGCATCTTGCCACTTTTGCTGTAAAGGCTGAGGCCAACCCTTGAGCTCGAGATAAACATTAATCTTCTGGGTTTCAGCAAAAGCAGTGAAGGATCCAAAGATCATCAAGAGAGATAAAAGGTGTTTCATAGCTTAAGTCGAACACAGCGGATCTATTTGGTAAACGAGTCTTGTGAGGGTCGGCTGAAAAGACGGCTTGATGAGGCCATTCGAAGTCGCCCAAACATTAGAAGTTTGGAGCGGGAGACGGGATTCAAACCCGCGACCTTCGCCTTGGCAACCCGTTAAAGGCGATTTTCTAAGTTTTTGAAATTGCTAGGAATATTAAATTAAATCAAAAGGTTAGCTGCGATTCCTTGTTCGTTCAGGTTCGTGTCAATTCGGCTATTTTTGAGGGGCCGTGGACCATCGGTGGACCATCCTAAATAGTATAATATTTATCACGCTGCTTAAATTTCACTCAAACCCGCCACAAGAAAACACCTGAACCCGTGACCCCAACGGATCGGGGGTTATCCCAACATCTAAGTCATCAAGAGCACACATAAAACAAGGGGCTAGCTCGCTCCTCCAGCTACTGAGTCCCCACTCGCGACGAGCGGGGACTCAGTAGCTGGAGATCGCTTGCTCAAACACAACAGGAGAAGAAAGATGTTGGGATTGCATTTGACCGAAAGAGATTTGGAGATTCTTGGATTTTTATTAGAGATGAAATTTGCGACAGTTAAAGATTTGCAGCGTAAGTTTTTTCGAAAACGGAAAGATGGGAATCAGTCAACGAGTGAATGGTACACAAGAGAACGGATGCGGCTTTTGTTCAAACATAGGCTGGTCAATTCGGTGAGATTTCGATTTACGGATTATAAGTATTTTGTCGCAACAAAATCAGCTTTCGATATTTTGGAAGGTCAGTTGAAGTCTGATGGCTGTTATACGAAGCCACTTCGCAAAGTTGATATTCGAACCTTCGAACATGATTCTTTGGTAATGAAGTTGCGGCTTCTCTTGGAAGAAACAGAGGAGATTCGAAACTGGCAGTCTGAAAGGTCCTTGAAGCGCCAGCTATTCGCAGAAAATCTACATCTCATTCGAGATTATATTCCCGACGGCATTTATGAAAACCAACATGGGGAGCGGGTCGCCTTCGAACTGGAGCTCACGATGAAATCAAAAGAGAAGTATCGCCAGAAGCTGGCAAAGTATCACAAGATCGTCCAGGGGAGAGAACTGAATCCACAACTGAGTTTTGATCGGGTTCGATTTATCTGTGGCAGTCCAGGAATTCTGGAAGCCTTGAAGCGAGAGTCAAGAATCTACTGTCAGGGGCCAGAGCCAATAATGAAGTTTGAATTGTTGAAAGATGTTTTAGGGGGAGAGTGACCGAAGGATTTTATGCAGTCAGGAACTTCCAAGATTCCTGACTGCTGCCTACCTTTATGTGTAGAGTTATTGGTTCACTTTAAATAACCGGTTTTTGATCTTTTCTAACCAGGAAGTCCTTGGCTTTTCTGCGGATACCTTATTCGATACAGCAGGAGTGAGATCTCGGTAGTCTGACATTTCGGCCTCTAGGGCACCTTCAGGCAGACCTGTTACAAGTGATATTTCCTTGAAAAGCATTTCTTCAAGTTCATAGATCATTTTTCTATCGCCTGTCCCAAAGGGCCCGGATAGATTATAGAAGTCTCGTAAAATACGCGCCATCTCATCGGCATTCATCGATACGATGGAAGTTTCGAATGCCTCATATCTTTCTTTGGAAGTTCGAGAATCTTTCGCCGCATTTCGATCTCTTAGCACAGTCAAAAGTTGCAGAGCCTTTTCCTTTGAGACCAATGGGCGCATGCCTGAATTGGCGGACTCGAAAGGAAGAAAAATCTTTCCATGTCGTAAGCTGATTTTCCATCCTTGCGTTTCCTGTCCATCAACATCGTGAACCATCTCGTCTTCGATAAGTCCTATTCCCCAGGATGGCGTCGCCATTGCGACCCGATCTCCAATGGAATATTTCGTGCTGTTCTCATGGTTCATACTTACCCCTATCCTGAGATTACTTTTTACATTGTACGGAGAAACAAACCTATGTTTTCCTCTCTTGGTTGTCCATAAAAGAAATGTCTTTGAAGCGGAGTGCGTATAGATGGGCTTAGCTCTACCGTCCAAGCCAGCCGCAGGCTCGCCGACCTTCAGGGCGGACTAGGTGTACTCGCCGTGCTCCTAACGGTTAACGCCTCTCGTAACCTGTCCTCTAAAGGTTTCCATGCTTGGTAAAATACGCTAAGAATAGGCCTGAATGGCGCAAACCAAAGATCCAAAATTAGACCAAATTGTCGAGGTCCTGAAGCGAGAGTTTCAGCCTTCGCGATTATTTCTATTTGGATCACGGAGTCAGGGAACCCATCGCCAAGATTCTGATTATGATTTCGTTGTTGTCGTTCCTGAGACAAAAGGAAGCCGGATCGATAATCTTAGTCATGCCAGATCGACTATTCGCAAAGAGGTCGGCGTATCGGCGGACGTTTTTGTCTACGATCAACAAGAGTTCGACGAACGAAAGGATGACTTTAGCTCGATTCCTGAAACAGCAATGAATACGGGGAAAGAGCTGAATCTCGAGCATTCGGCTTATCCTTCAAAATCGCAAGAATAAACGCAACCAGATCAGTTAGAATATCTGTGATGGGCATCGTCTGCTGAATAGAAAAGTTAGTGGTTTCAATAAGTTGCTAAGGTTAAAACCTGTGCTATAACTGTTGAGAATAAGGACGATCATATGAGCGAAGAGACACCTAAATTGCCAAATCCGAATGCCGTGAAAGAACTGCGCGAGCGATTTAATAAACGCAAAGAAGAGCGTCGAAAAAAATATGGCGAATTTGCCGATGCTTTGAAAAAGAAAAATCCTGCTAAGAAGATCGCATCAGACTCCGGTCTTCCTGACGTCGAGTTGTAACCATGCCGGGGGTGGGGTTAATTTCAATAGAAGAGTTAGAAGAATTGGCCATTGGGCATCCTAATTTCAAAAATGGTTGTCTGCTCGATACGAATATTTTGCTGTCGGCAAGTCTTCCAATTGATCCGATGAACGAAGAGGCCGAGCATTTGATCCGGAAGCTGGCGGATCTTAAAATACCACTCTATTCAAACGTAAATATTCGGGCAGAATTTTTAGAAGTTCAGCGACGAGTACTGATTCCAGAATGTCTGATTGATTTTTATGAAATTCATAGCGAAATAGACGGTCTGGTGGGCCAGAAATTAAAATCCGTCCAAACTTCGTACAGACGATCATTAGAGCAAAAGAAGGTTTATAAATTTCCAGACGACAGAATTAAGGAATTTAGAGATTTATTATCTGAAATCACAATCAACGGAAAAGATGGCTGGCTGTATTTCTGCGAAACTTTTTTAGCTCCGCAATTGAGTGTTGTTTGGGAAGACGTTGTTGAACTATGTCACCTCAATTTTATTAAAATTAGAGAAGGTGAGGTTCATCCATTGCTGACAGCTAAGGTATCCTGGGATGGAGTCACCGACATCATGGGAAAAAATGGCCTGGGTTCCGCTGACGCGATGATTTTGAATCTTCTTTTGTCGTCGAAGCTTGAACTTGTGGCGACGGCCGATGGCGACATTCAATATATGTCAAACTTCCTTCGTTCTAGGGGAAAGTTCGTTTTGGAAATATGACGAACTGACATTAAGAAGCGCTCATCTTAGAAAGCACCCAGTTCTTCAAAAGATCCGTCCGAATATAAAGCATCTCATTGATTTTCACGAAGGTTCCATCGGGAATCTTCTTCATTTTTGCCCTGTATTTCCAGTCGTAGATAGTTTCGATGGAAATACCAAATATTTTCGCAATGTCATTCGCTCGAAGAAGAGACTTGTGGTCAGTCTCAAGAAATTTCATCAGGTCCATGTTCGTATCGGCAGTCATAGCACTCATTTTCAACTCCTTGGAAGTTGCTCGTGGTGCGAGCAAATCTCACAGAATTTTCAGTCGTGGCAAGTGGAATATTTTTCAGCAGTGAACCGAAAGTAACTAGAATGAAGGAGAAAACATAACCAGACATAACGAGAGGTCACCTGGCGACACCAGAGGACATGCGGGGACAAAAGAAAAACATGTTTCATGAAGCGGCCTGTCCATTTTTCGTGTGTCTTTTCGTCAGATTTCGAGGCTCATCCATTTAGTTCGGGACCCGGCGCACATCGCTTGAAATTCCCTTCTTCCCTCGGTACCAATATGAAGTACCCATTTCACCCACCCCGTCGCGAAGCACGCGAAAGGCGAGGTGGATGAGATGGGTTTGCTCTTTGAAATTTGGCTGTTGGGAAAAGTATTACGAATAAACAAGGACATTGAAGCTGCCTTCATGCGCACGCTGTGCGCGAAAGAAGTTTTATGTCGATCAAAAAAGTAAATCATAGAAATGGCGAAATGAAATGGGAAGTTCGCACTTATGAAAATGGTCGGGGATCGAAAAGGATCCGAAGACGATTTGATAAGAAGATCGAAGCGGAAGAATTTTTGTTCGAACTTGAAAAAGAGTTGGAACAAAAAGAACGAAACCCATTTCAACAGAATTCTTTCGAAGGTCGAACTTTCAAAGAAGAAAGCGATTACTGGTTTCAGGACCTAAAGCTGAGATCCTCGCCTGGACATACTAAACGGGTGGCTGGCATCTTAAGCGAATTTCAAAACAAGTTTCCAGACCTGAAGATTTTAGAAGTTACACCCGAATTCATTTCAAAGTTTCAAAACGAAGAAAAGATGCGGGGATTGGCCAGTGCGACAGTTGATCGAAAGGTCAGTGTGGTCCAGTCGATTTTGAATCATTCGGTCAAGCACCGAAGGATTCCGATGAATCCAGCTTTTGGAATTCGAAAGTTACAAAGGGCATTGCCGGAAATGCAATTCTGGGACAAAGACGAAGCGATCAGCTTTCTGCAAAAGATGAACGAGAAATATCCAAAAGGTCAAAAAGACCGCTGGGTTTATATCGTTTACCTTTTGGCTTTGAACACCGGAATTCGAGCCGGAGAAATCTGGGGATTGAAAACAATGGATGTTTCCAAAGACGGAAAGGTGATTTTCGTTCGACGGCAGTTGAACAACATCACCCGAGAATTCACTTTAACAAAAAGTAAGAAGGCTCGTCCGGTTCCACTGAATCCAGCTTTGTTGCAAGAGTTGCGAGATTGGATCTTTCAGGAAGGGATTCCGACCGAAGGAACCATCTTTCGGAACGAACACGGCGGTCCTGTCTTTCACGATAACTTTGCGGATCGAAGATTCGAAAAAGACGTCAAAGACTGGGGAGGACGTCGAATTCGGTTCCACGATATGCGGCACACGGCGACCACTTTGCTGATCGCAGCAGGTGTTGATATCAAGACCGTGAAAGAGATCTGCGGGCACTCGGATATCAAGACGACGATGAACTATATCCATCTCGTGCCGGGCAATTTAGAGCGTGTCTCGCAGCTCTTCTCTCTGCAGCCAGCAGAGTCCGAAGAGTCTTCGAAGAATGTTTTGAAGTTCGGTTGATTTGGATCGAGTTCGGGAGATTTCGGAAATCCGTGGACCATCGGTGGACCCTAGATCGAATATACGAAAATCGCTGCTTGAAAAAGGGAACCAAGTTTAGGTCGTAAGTGCTTCAAATTTCTAAGGAAAAATTTGGAGCGGGAGACGGGATTCAAACCCGCGACCTTCGCCTTGGCAAGGCGACGCTCTATCAACTGAGCTACTCC
>CBIHPB010000024.1:0-18670 GCA_966211485.1 uncultured Bdellovibrio sp. | reverse complement strand
CCGTTTTCGCCGCACGGACCCGGCCTTAAGACTGCAAGAATTGACAAAGCGCCCTATGATCGAGTCGAATAGAAATATGCGACTCTTTACTGCGACTCTCGCTGTCCTCTTGGCGAGCGGGGTCACTTCTTTTTCTCAGGCTGAGACAGACTCGAAATCGACGGACACGGCGAATTCCGACTCGACATCGACCAAATCAACAACGGCGTCGGCTGCGGAAAAAAAATATCCTGCTGGCATGATCGCTCTTTCCAGCGAACCTAGTTTTTCCAACTACTCGTTCATGGTCGATAAATCCAAGCGGACTTTGTATGTCTACGAGTGGAAAGACGAAGATCTCAACGTCATCGCCGAATACCCGACCGACATGGGAAAAAAATCCGGCGAAAAGACCAAAGAGAACGATCATCGCACTCCGGTTGGGATTTACTTCCTGCAAAAGGAAATGACTCAGCCAGAAATTCCATTTGGTCTTTATGGAAATCTCGCTTTCTCGACCGATTACCCGAATATCTTCGACAAGCGCGACGCCAAAACGGGCTCGGGCATTTGGTTGCACGCGGTTCCCGATTCAGTTCCTCTCACTCGCGGTTCACGCGGCTGTGTGGTGGTTCGAAACAATGTGATCAAGATCCTGAAAAATTATGTTCATCTCGAGCAGACTCCGATTCTGATTTTTGACGAGATCAAATATCTCAGCAAGGACGAGTACGCGGCCCAAAAGCAGCGCTTTCTGAACGAGTTCGAAAAGTGGCGCAACGCTTGGGAAACCCAGGACGTCGACACTTACATCAAGTATTACGATCAGACTTTCAAGAACGACGAAATGAACTACAAGCAGTGGTACAAGCACAAGAAAAAGCTGAAAGAGCTTTACTCGTTCATTAAGGTCCAACTGGGACCACCACTGATTTTGCAAAACAAAGATCAAGTCGTGATCCGCACAGTTCAGCGCTACGAATCCAACCTGCACAAAGACTATGGGCAAAAGACAATCCACGCCCGCTACTCGCCCGAGGTTGGCTTCCAAATTATCCGCGAAGACTGGAAACCAATGGTCGATCCTTTGGCCTCAAAAGATACCGAAGGCAAAAACGCCACCACGGAAAAACTCCCGGCTTCAGAAGCCCCACCAGCTCCAACCGCACCGCCCGTTCCAACTGCTCCGCCACCAGCCGTCAGCGTCCGCAACTAATCGCGGACGCCCAAAACTCAGCCTCTTATCATAACCGAGTACTTTTGCTCTCCAACTGCACCCACTGATTTCGCTTTCGCACTTTGGTCTTACAAACGTGAGTCCTCGCAATCCGAGACAAAATCTCCGGCCGAATGAAGGGCTCCATTCTTCTCCGTTGCCGATAGATTTCCAAAGCTTCAGGTTCGATTCGCTCCCAAATCAGCCGCGAAAAAACTTTCCTCTTCTTAGGCCGAACCCAATAAACCAACTCACAATCCATTGCTTCCGCCGCCCCTCGCAACCGCTCCAAAGTTGCAGTCCCTCGAGTCTCGCTTTGCTCAAGATGATGGTAAGACGAGCGAGTTAGCCCTAGCCTTCGAGCCATCTCTGCCTGACTAATCCACAGACCCTCACGGCATCGCTCCAACCAATTTGTACTTTCTGTCGGCGCATTATGCTGTAAAACGCTTTGAATCTGCTTATCAGCTCGCTCAAGCCCCAGTAGCCTACACCAAAACCAATAAGCCTTTTCCAAAGAATTCGCGTTTTCCATGCTATTTTCGTCTCCATATTTCAGTCTCATGGGGGTTTCTTGGGTTTTCATCTGATCGGCATCCGCCGCGTTTCGAGCTCACTCACTTTTGTGTATCAAATTTTTGATACACAAAAGTGAGTGCAGACCAAACGTCAGCGTCCCTGTTCGGCTCTGCAAGGCAAAAGCCATACTCAAGTTGAAGCGGAGCGAACTTGGCGAGCTTCCATCTCATTGCGGTTCGAAGATCCGGACAAATATGCTGGAGTAAAGTTCGAAAAAGGTACCTATAGAAGTACTGTGGAAACAAAAAAAGCGATGTTCGGTTGGAACATCGCTTTGAGATTTGAAACAATTGGCGCTGGGATTTGTTATCCGGCGAAACGCTCTGAAGGCTTCGGATGAGAAGCCGTAGCGCAATGGCCAGAGGCGATTAGTGTTGAGTGTCTTCGGAAGAGCCGCGGCCTTCTTCGATGGAGAGTTTTTCTGAGTTGTTGCCAGAGTCTGGCAATTGACCCAAGTGAGCGTTGAGCTCTTCTTTGGAGATCACACCATTCTTCAAGTTGAATTCAGTCATGCGTACGTCGAACTTCAAATTTTTCAGTGCTTTATCCAAAGACATAGATTTCCTCCGCGAGGAGTCAGGTTTAGCAAAGTTGATCGCGAAAAGCTAGCTCGAAGGTCGAGCCAAAGGCTCGGCTAGCGCCTTAGTTCCAGTATTTGGGGCCTTCGCCGGTTTTGGGTGGGTTTTCGTTGTCGACCACCAGGCGAAGGTTTCGATTCTTTTTCTTGGCTTTGCGGGACCACATGACCTGCTGCAAACGGGTCCAGCCAAGCAAGGTCAAATAACCAGAAGCCAAGCCCCCTAAGTGCGCTAAGTAAGCGACATCACCGCCATTGACATCGGATGTCAAAAGCGAAGCAAGCTCCACAAAACCCATGATCATGACGAAGAATTTGGCCTTCATGGGGATCACACCCAAGGCGTAAATGGTGCGCTCGCCGAAAAGGATTCCGTAGGCCAGAAGCAAACCGAAGATTGCGCCCGAAGCTCCCATGACTGGTACCACCAAGGCCGCTGTTCCTGGTTTCCATAAGTAATAAGCCCAAGTTCCCAGGCAATAGATGAAACCTGCTCCCACACCGGTGATCAGGTAGAAGGAGAGGAAAAACTTGCGGCCCCAGCGGGTTTCAAGCTCGACACCTAAAAACCACAGCATCAGCATGTTGAACAGAATATGAGTCACCTGAAAGGTGTGCAGGAACATATACGTGAAAAGCTGCCAGATGGAAAATTCGTAGAGAACTTTCGCCGGATAAAGCGCGAACCATTTTGTGAAACCGCCGCCACCAAAACCGGGTGCGATGTACTGATCGAAAATCACCTGACCGACCAGCCAAACAGCGACATTGATAATAATCAGCCACTTGACGGTTGGAGTGATTTGAAAGTTCATTTGCATCTGACCGCGGCTCATAGATCTCGCTTTGGCTTCGCTTAAGCAGAAGCCTTGAAATAGGCTATCAGACGATCGAAGGTCATCTCAAGAGATTCAATCACCGTCTTGGTTTCCGCGACTAAGGGGAAAAAATTCAGGTCCCCGGCCCAGCGTGGAATCACATGGTAATGCAAATGTGAAGGAATCCCTGCACCGGCGACCGCCCCAAGGTTCAGGCCCACGTTCATTCCACCTGGCTGATAGACCTGCTGCAGAGCCTCGACTGCCAGCTTCAATGTCAAATGCAGGTCTTTATAATCAACCTCACCAAGTTTCAAAAGATCGCCTTCATGATTTTGCGGAATCACAAGCAAGTGGCCCGAGTTGTAAGGGAACTTATTCAGCAAAATCATCGAGTGCTGAGATTTGTAAACACAAAGAGTGTCGAATCCGACCTTTGCTTTGGCCGCCGTACAAAACACACAGCCTTCGGGATGAATCAGTTTTCGCACATACTTGAAGCGATCCGGACGAAACAAAACATCGCGCTCAAGCGGCCAAATCTCTTTGCCCGCTTGAATATGAAAGTCAGCCCTGTGAGCCGCGGAAGCGTGAGCCGTCTGTTTTCCGCTCGATCGACTGGCGGATTTGGCGGACAGATTCTTGGCTGATTTGGCCGAGCCCGATTTTTTTGGTTTTGCCGTGTTTCGCTTTGCCACCTGAGATCCTACTTCCAGTAACCCGGCATCAGGAACAGCGGTTGATTCATCAGCTTTGCCTTGAAAACGCGGTCCAAGATTTGATCGGCAATTTTTGTCGAGCTTGTCGCTTCTTCGTCCGAGCCATTGATGATCTCCATCAGACCTGGGCGCTGCCTAGGAACTTCGAAAATATCATAGTCATCGACCCCGGCCAGATCCGCCGCCAATTCAAAGGCGTGATCGACAGTTCCGATTTCATCGGCCAGTTTCAACTTCACGGCCGTTGCTCCGGTGACGACGCGGCCATCAGCGTATGGATCGACTTCTTCGCGTTTCAAATTGCGGCCTTCGGCGACGGCGTTTTTGAACTGTTCCCAGACCTCGTTGATCATGTCTTGGAAAAGCTGGCGCTCGTCATCGCGCATGGCGCGGTACTCGGCACCCGAGTCCTTGTATTTTCCGGTGTTGATCGTGAACCGGGAAATTTTCGCCCAGTCATAGAGCTTTTCGAGATTGGCAAATTCCATGATCACACCGATCGAGCCCACCATCGCCCCCGGGGCTACCACGATTTTGTCAGCTGCAACAGCCGAGTAGTAAGCGCCACTGGCCATCAAGCTTGGAGTGACCGCCACCACTGGTTTTTTAAATTCGGTGCGAGTGCGTTTGATCTCTTCGTAGATCTCCTGAGAAGGGCCGACCACCCCGCCCGGGGAGTTGATTTCAACGACGATCGCTTTGATGTCTTTTTCATCGCGGTATTTTTTGAGCGCTTTCAAAAAGCGCTCGCCATCCATGATCACGCCTTCGAGCTTCAAATGCAGAATTGAATTTTTCGAAATCAGATGCAGCTTTTGTTCACTGCCCCCGAAAAGTGAAATCGCCGAACTGCCCACCAAAAAGGCAAACAGCGACATGAACACGAACAACAGCACACCCAACATCACCCAGGGATTCTTTTTCATATAATAAAACCTCGCGGTTTTATTTAAGAACTAAGCCCCGGAATTAGCAACGCCTGACACAGGATGTATCTTGTTTGGCCCTTGCCGTCGATCAGCCATCTGGGTGTCGTCAATTCGCGCAGGCCAACGGGGCCTCGAACGTGAAGTTTTTGGGTGCTGATGCCAAGCTCCCCGCCCAGGCCGAACTCGAAACCGTCGGTAAAGCGCGTGGAGGCGTTCCAGTAGACAGCAGCTGCATCAATATCTTCTTGAAACTGGCGGGCCTTTTGTTCGTTGCGGGTCAAAATGGTTTCCGAGTGCTTCGAGCCATAGTGCTCGATATGTTCGATCGCCTCTTCAAGCCCCGAAACGACCCGGCAATTGAGAATTTGATCGAGATGTTCGGTGTTCCAGTCTTCAGCCGTCGCCGGCTGCACCCGGGCCTGGCCTTTTAAGATCGCCTCTGAAGCTGCATCCACTCGCCACTGCAAGCCGACCTTGTCCGTCGCTGCATACAAACGCGGCAGATAATCAGCCGCAATTTTTTGATGAACCAGAACTGTTTCCAATGAATTGCAAACACCAGGTCGTTGAGTCTTGCCGTTATCGACAACCTTGACCGCCATTTCCAAATCCGCCTCGTCATCGACATAGGCATGGCAAAGTCCGCGGTCATTTTTAATGATCGGCATCAGCGCTGTCTTTTGAACAAACTCGATCAGCTTCTCCCCACCGCGCGGAACCACGATATCGATCAGATCCTTGCGCTTGAGCATTGCTTCGACCAAACCGCGATCGTAATCTTCGACGCCAAGGAATGCGCTGTCCTGCAAACCGAATTTTCCCAACACCGACTTCATCAAGCGATAAAGAGCTTGCGCCGTGTGCTTGGAATCCGAACCACCGCGAAGCACGATTGAATTCCCCGATTTGAAAGCCAAAGAAAAAGCTTCCAAGATCACGTTCGGCCGCGATTCGAAAATCATCAAGATCACACCCAAAGGAGCGCGGACTTTTTTTAAGAGCAATCCGTTTTTCAAAGTTTTCTGCTCGACCAGCTCGCCGACAGGATCTTCCAAAGCCGCGACCTGACGAAGGCTTTCGGCCATGCCAGCGATTCGCTGCGGATTCAGTGTCAGCCGATCTCGAAAAGCCGAGGTCGCCTCACTGGAGAGATTCTGAAGATCGATTTGATTCTCTGACAAAATCGCTGGCGTTTCTTTTTCAAGAGCCTCAGCCAAATCAATCAGAGCCTGATTTTTGATTTCAGATTTCAGTTTTCGCTGCGAGCGAGAGTTTTTTCGCAGGTCGCGTAAAGCGCTTTCAAAATCGGCCGGGAGACTCATGGCTTGCCACCGATTTGAGTTCCGACGGCCATGCCCGCCGCCACTTCCAACAAATTGCGTGGCCAATCCCCGCGCACCATGTGTGTGACGATCCCGGCTTTCTCGGCCCGTTGGGCCGCCAGAAGTTTCGAATACATGCCGCCGGTTCCCTGCTGAGATTTGGCTTTTTTATGAGCCATTCCGAGCTCGGCAGGTCCGACTTTTTTTCGGTAAGTGATCAGGGAGGCTTTGGGATTTTTCTTGGGATCGTCGTCATAAAGGCCATCCACATCGGTCAGCAAGATTAAGCGCTCGGCCTTCATCATCACAGCGACCTGTGAAGCCAACGAGTCGTTGTCACCGAACTTGATCTCGGCGGTTGCGACCGCATCGTTTTCGTTCAAGATCGGAATCACTTTCCATTTCAAAAGTTCAGTCAGTGTATTTTGCAAATTTTTGCGGCGGACTTTGTCGCTCATATCCCCTTCGGTCAGCAAGACTTGTGAGCCCAAAAGATTGGTCGCGGCCAGCGCCAGATTGTACTGATCCATCACCAAAGGTTGTCCAATGGCGCTTAATGCTTGTTTCTGTGGCAAAGTTCGCTTGGGATTTTTGAAGTTGGTTCGTTGCACGGCCCAGGCAATGGCACCCGAGGTCACCCAAATCACTTCGATGTTATGTTTCTTTCGCAGCTCGGCTACCTGCTGCATCCAGGCCCGCATCAAAAGAGGTCCACCTTCGCAGACCATTTTGCTACCAGCTTTGACGACCCATCGACGAAGTTTTGCCATCAGTATTTCTCCCCGAAATAGTATGACGGAATCAATTCCGGCTCACAAGCGAAAGCCCTTCTCAAAATGAGACAGCGAACAAATTTGTCCGATAGAACTTCGACAGTTCTCCATAGGTTGAGCAGCGAATCCGCCACAAATGTCACCAATTGACTCCCAAGCGGCCCCGTCTTTGCTCGTAAAAGAGACAAGGGTACTTAAAAACGGGGGTTCTTATGTACAGCTTCACAATCAAATCACTGATGGTTTTGACTGTTTTCGTCGCCGCTTCCACTTTGGCTGCTGGTAACTGGGCTGCTTCGATCATGGCCCTTGAGACGGAGTACACTTTCGTCAATCACCAAACTTTGAATCCGACACATTTGGTGATCAATGCTGAAAACTCTGCTCTGGTCGTTCAGCAATAATTGCGAGTTGTTTTTCTTGGCCTATCGGCCAATTCAAAATGCAAATGGAACTTGGCTAATCCCGTTTTTTGGCTGAGTGGAATTTGCGAGCTCAAATTACTCATGTGACTTTCTTTCCATCCTTGGCGCTCTTTTCCAGAAACGAGCGCATCCATGCGCTCGCCCTACAGGGCGCCTTCGGCGTTTCCGGAAAACCAAAGTGGGAGGAGAGGGAGAGGATAATGCTCAGAATTTTGTATGGTTTTTTCCATACAAAAAAATGAGTCGTTTCCAAATGGCAGTGAGCAAAAGATAATCTGCGCGAAAGCTCAGCTTCCCTTTCCTAGCTACATCGACATGGTGGCTAAGCGAAGCTCCCCGAAGGGGCGAGCGCATGGATGCGCGAGTAGCCAGCATGCAGCGCCCAAGGACGGCAAGACCGGCACAATCCAATCCCCCAAAAAAATAAAAAACCCGGATCCTCAGACCCGGGTTTCGTTATTGCTCACTCAATCCGACATAGTCAGGATTAGCCGCAACGTTGCCGTCAGGCGAGACGTTGGCGGTTAGTTGCAACGTCTCCATGACAAGTGATAGATCACGCCAGATGACACGTCGACAGAGTCAACTGTGCCGATTGCTTGATCCATACGGTTGTTAGTTTGAACCATCATTGAAGAGTTGATGCGCAAGTTCACTTCAGCTCCGCAAGCCGACCAAACAAGTGTTGTTGCCAACAGCTCGTCAGTTGCTGTGTAGTTGTCGTTGTAAGGTCCACGAGCATCACGAGTCACATGAGGACCACGCGCGCCAGCCCAGAAATACTCGACATCCAAACGGCCCAATCCACCAGCTGGAATCGCAGCGAAACCACGATAGTCAACTTTCAGGATTGCGACAGAGTATCCCTGCGGAACTCGAACTGGAACAGCCAAGTTACAAGATTTACGATCGATACGCTTACCAGTGACACCACCGGCTTCAGCCATATATTGGTCAAACAAAACGCTGAGCTCTTGGCTATCAGGCGACAGAACGGCACTAGCTGAACCAGCAGGACAGCCGTTTCCGCCGTAGCTTGGTTGGCCCAACTGAAGGCTTTGCGCCATTGCAGCAGATGAAAACAGAACTCCGAGAACAAGACCCATTAGACGAGACGAAACCATGAAATACCCCCGTGGTTATTAGGTTAAAGAGTGTCGTTTCACTCGAACGAAAGACCTTAAAGCAACACTCTTGCCAGCGGAATTGGAGACAGAATGCACCCTTGACCATTTTTGGAGCATCTGTGGCCACCGGTTCCAATTTTTTCGCACCCCGACTTTTCTTCTTCACAAACACCGACCAAGTCAGTCTTCAGTGGCGTCTCGACTGCGGGGATCTTTTGCTTGACCCATCCTTCAGCGATTCGAAAAGATAGAAGCCTATCTTATTTAGAGTCGAAGGAATGGATGCCTAACTCGCAAGCTCGAACTCAAATTCGAAAAATCGCCATCATTGGAGCCGGGCCTGCCGGTCTGACCGCCGCTGTCGAGCTCAGTCAACACCCGGGCTATCAAGTCGAGCTTTATGAAGCCACGGCTGAAGTCGGCGGAATGGCGAAGACGATCACGCTGTGGAATCACCGAGTGGACTTGGGGCCGCACCGCTTTTTTTCCAGTGATCCGCGCGTGAATAAAATCTGGCTCGAGTTTGCCGGGCGAAATTATCGCATGGTCAATCGCCTGACTCGCATTTTTTACCGCCAGAAATTTTTCCACTACCCACTGCAACTGGGAAATGTGATTCGGCGACTGGGAGTTATCGAGAGCTTTCTTTGTCTGGCAAGCCTTGTGCGCTCTTGGTTTTTTCAGCAGAAAAATGAAAACAATTTCGAAGCCTGGATCGCGAATCGTTTCGGTCACCGGCTTTTCCGGATTTTCTTTAAGACTTACTCGGAAAAACTATGGGGCATTGATTGCCGGGATCTCAGTGCTGATTTCGCGGCTCAAAGGATTAAGAAATTTTCTTTTGTTGAGGCCATTCGCCATGCCATCGGGGCCGGCCGCCAGAAGCATAAAACTTTGGTGGACCAATTTGCCTATCCACTGACGGGATCGGGCGCGATCTATGAAGAGATGGCCCGGCGGTTTGTTCAAAATGGCGGAAAGATTTTTTTCAACTCGCCCATTCAGTCGGTGCTGGTTCGAAGCGGAAAAGCGCTGGGCATTGAAACGAACGATCAGGTCAAAGTTTATGATTCGGTGATTTCGTCGATGCCACTGACTCAGTTGGTACAAAGACTTGAAAATCTGCCTCCCCAAGTTCAAAGCGCCAATTCCAAACTTCGCTTCCGCAGCACGGTGATCGTGTACTTGTTGGTGCGAAAAAGCCCATTCGCCGACCAGTGGATTTATGTTCACTCGGCCAATCTGAAATGCGGACGCATGACGAATTTTTCCAACTGGAGCCCCGGTCTCAACGGCGATCAAAAGACCAGCGTGCTGGCACTTGAGTACTGGTGCAATGAAGGCGACCCCGTCTGGCAGCAATCCGAAACCGATTTTGTGCGTTTGGCGCAGGACGAGCTGGTTTCAACCGGGCTTGTGCCGCGTGAAGAAATTCTGGAAGGAAAAGTTTACCGCATCGGTAAGTGCTACCCGATGTACGAGCAAGGATACCAAGAAAACCTGCAAGTCGTGGAAGAGCATCTTCGCGGCATCGAAAATCTCACCGTCATCGGCCGCTATGGCAGCTTCAAGTACAACAACCAGGACCACAGCATCTTGATGGGGAGCCTAGCCGCGCAAAACCTGATGGGCCAAACGAGCGAAGACCTTTGGTCCTTGAACTCGGACTATGAATACCAAGAGTCCGCGACCATCTCGGAAACAGGACTCGAATACCGCTAGTTCCCGACCTTTGTCGTCTTTTGTTTTCCGGCAAACTCGATGATCCTAATTTTATGAAGATCTTCTTTTTTCTCTCTGTCCTTGCTCTGACGGCCGCTTGCTCGCACACACCGGCTCACTCGAAACGCCCGACTGCTGTTAAACGCCCCGTTGGTGTTTCGGCCAAGTACCCGGTCGCCTCAAAAGCCAAGCCTTCCAAATATTCCGACATTCTTTTGAGGGTCGCAGGCTTTCAGCCCCAGACAGCCGTGGACACAGCCCCTGCCTCTGCGCTAAAGTAGCCCCGCTTTCTCAAGCTCGGGGCGTTAGATCTCATGAATGAAATTCCCATTTTATTTCAAGACGAAAACTTTTTCGTCATCGACAAACCCGCAGGCTATTTCGTTCATCCGCCCGAGCGCTCGGTCTACCCAACCCCACCCGAGAAAATCTGCCTCTACCGGCTGCGCGATCACTTTCAGGGCGAGGTCTTCCCGGTTCACCGCCTGGATGCGCCGACCAGCGGCCTGGTGATTTTCACTTTTCATCGCGACGCCACCCGCGAACTCTCGCAGCTATTCGCCGAGCGCCGAATGAAGAAAACTTATCAAGCGGTCGCTCGAGGATTTCTGAATGCCGAAGGTGTCATTGATCGTCCGCTCAAGATCGCAGGGTTTGATGATCCAATCGAAGCCGTCACCCGCTATCGAACTTTGAAACAAGTCGAGCTTCCCGTGGCCGTCGGCCACAAGTATTCAAGCGCTCGGTATTCCTTGGTCGAAGTCATGCCCGAGACCGGACGTTGGCATCAGATCCGCCGGCACTTTGATCAGATTGCTCATCCGCTCTTGGGCGATATCGAGCACGGCGATTCCCATCACAATCGTTTCTTTCGAGACGAGTTGAAGATTTCAGGTTTGTGTTTGCGCGCCACCGAACTTTCGTTTGAAAGTCCTTGGACCAAAGAGATGATCCGTCTGCAAGCGCCGGTCACTTCCAAATGGCAGCAGATCCAAAAGCTTTTTTCTTCTTAGGAAACTCGTGCGATGGCGCGATCAATTCGGGATGCGGCTGAAGGTCGACAACTTTGAGCTTTTTCTTTTCCTGACTGCGAATTTCATTCGCGACAAAGCTGCGATGGCAATCCGTCGCATCCGCTTCATAGCAGAGAATCGCCGTGTTCTTTTCGCGTAAGAGTTCGCGCAGGGCTTCGATATCAGTTTGGGCTTTTGGCAAAACCTCTCGCACATAGAGCTCGAACATTTTCTCGCGGGTCAGCCTTCCCGCTTTTTCCAATTTCCGCCAACTGGTCGGAGTTCCCAAAGCCACATAATGAATGTAGCCGATTTTCTTTTTTGCCAGTTGCTCGGCCAGCTTGTGTTTGGAAAAACCGCGCTTGCGCGAGACCGGATTCTTGCGAAGATCGGCGATCATTTCGATTTTATTTTTCTTCAGGAACTTCACGAAGTCTTCGACCTCGCAGCCCTCGTAGCCAATGGTGAACAACGTCATGCTCGCCAAAATAGTTCCAAGCTTGGACTTGGGAAACTTCGAATCCCCAATCGGTGCCAAAGTACACGGCATCGTTCACGAAAGGTCGCAAGGACCAAGGTCGATATCAAACTTCCGACCTTTGTCGTCTTTTGTTTTCCGGCAAATTCAAGGATCCTAAAGGTCACAAGCTGCAACCGCTTTCGAGAAAGGATCCCGATGAAGTCGAACCCCACATCCGCGTGTTTGTTTTGGTTCCGATCTCGGGCTTTGAAAGCGGTGCTGCTGCTTGGAATCGCCGTTCCTTTTTGGACGGCCTGCAAACCGCCCAATTTCAAAGATTTGCTGCAGGTTAAAGATGTCGATCAGGATGCCCTGAAAGCGGCCAGCCAAGATCTGTGCACCGAAGGTGAAAAGTTGGCGGCTCGTCCCGTTTCAAGCGATGAAAAGATCGCGAACTTCCCGCGCGAGATCGTGGCCTTCGGATTTTTCAAGGGAACCACTGGCTGCGCCCTGACCGGCGATTTCAATCAAGGCGGAATCGCGGACGAGTGGTTTTCGATCTTGCTTCAGGACAACTGCCTCGCCAACGGGAGCGTTTGGACCCTTCGTTCGATCAAATTTCCTGATCATTCGGTAGAAATGGAGCTTTCCCAGTTCCACCGAACCCCCGAATATGTCGTTAAAATCAAAGCGGGTGAGTGGGTTACCATGAAGAATCTGGCCGACGCTGCCGGTTTCATCACCTACCGCTGCGAACCGAAGCTGGCTCAATAAGCATTCATTACAATCCAGCCCTAGAAAACTGCCCTCGACAGTAAATCCAGCTGCCGATTCCCGGGGTCTGTGCTAGAAAGCCCTTCGTTTCACGCTTACAAAGGACATTTTATCCAAGACTTTATCCCACCCCGCCCACCGAAATCGGCTCGAATCGTTCTTGAACTCTACAAGGCGGAAAAGCGCCTGGATGGCATTTTACTGAGCGCGATCAAACAGCAAAACGACAACTTGAACCTGCGTGAAATCAGCCGCGTGAAATACAAGACCCTGTTTAAAGAGGGAAAAATCCAAATCAAAGGCCAACCCGCAAGACCGACCTCGGCAATCGCCAAGGGCCTGACCTACGTGGATATCCTGGGATACTAATTCCGATGAGCGAGCAGCGCCTGATCGATCTCGAAACCAAATTCTCCCATCAGGACATCCTGATCGAAGAAATGCGCCAGACCCTGCACGAGCAGTATCTGACGATCGAAAAGCTGGAAAAAAATCTGAAGGTTCTGACCGATCAGCTAAAGGCCACGGAAGACATCCGCGGCCCCGAAAAACCACCGCATTATTGAAAGGCACCTTATTGGCAGGGCCCGCTGGAAACCAGATCCACAAAGCTCGCGCGGTATTTGCCAGGTTGGTTTGGCATCGACTGAACCTGGTACTGAGATTCTGAGCAAGCATTTCCACTGCGAATCGAAACCACATACTGCAATCCGCCCTCATGTCGAACAGACTCGACAACAGCACCCGCCTCTGTGATCGCATTGAGCACCGCTGTGATCTTGTTTCGGCTCACCAGATTTGGAGAAACGCTTTGCCCTCCAATCGTATTGGGTCCGATCGCAAGTGCAGATGTCGCAAGCAAAGTGATCGTCACTCCTAAAGACAAAATATTTTTCATAACTCTCTCCTTTTCTCTCCTCATAACAACTAGAACTGATAGCCTGTCTCGATTGAACCGTCGTCGCTAAATTGAACGGCGTACTTAACCGGCTTCAGCGCATCCGAGCCACAACCAACGATCCTTGCGTATCGACCGCCAAGTTGCACGGCTTCTCCGATGTAATGATGTCTGCAAAAAGATCCATCAAGCTTGTACAAAGCATCCGATGGCCAAGTCGCAGAGTTACCCATGGCATTGCTGGTGACGTTGACACCCGTGTTAATTTGAAAGTTAACAGTCACGTAACCGTTAACAACGATCGCTTGCTCTCCTTGATACCATTGAATGTATCGAGCCTGGGCCGCGCTCGAAAAACCAATCATGATCAGGGCAGCATAAAATAGTGGGGACTTTTTCATATTTGTTTCCTCTTCTTTCGTTTTTTTGAGTCGAACTGACCATCCGTGGACTCATAAATTATTTTCTGTCTGTCATCATATCCGAGTGCAGTTGGGTTCGCGATGTCAGATTTTTTACAGATAAAATGTTCTTTAAAAAAATTGAAACATCGCTTTTGGAAAAGTCGTATTGCCTTCGGCTTGAATGGATTTTTTTTCGAATCCATGCGTGAAGAACAGATCCTCGACATTCGAAAACTCGATCAGATTGTCGAGCACTTTGATCTTCGTGTCAGTATCTGCGTTCGCACCATCCATATTGAAAAACATAAATGGATAGATTCCCCAGGTTCTTCCGCTTGAAGAAGTCATGTCCAGTCGTCTTATTTTATTTTGCGTTATCAGAATGTCTTTCGCCGGAAGAGCATTTCTTTTGGTGGAGCTGGAGAAAATGAAAGCACAGATCGCGCATAACTGCCGGGTGTAATCAGTCGGATTGTAGGGATTTGGCATATCAAGTCGCAATGATTCACCAACATCGCCTCCCATATTTGAAATTCGGTTTCCGATGATTTGAATTTTTCCGCCTAAATTTGGTCCTTCAACATTAATCCCGTACAGCCCATTCCCGCTGACTTCGTTATTGAGAACTTGAATATTGACCCCTGCATGGAAATCAATTCCTTTGCGGATATTGCCAAGAGCTACGCTGTCTTTGACGGTCACGTTTTTTGGGTAACCCAACCATGCCACCGAAGAGCCGGCGAATCCGTAGCCCGTGCCGCCATCTCCTTTTTGGCCATTGCTTTCGAAGCGAGATCGCACAATGGTGAGTTGGTCCACGTTTTCAGCCCAGACTCCAGAAATTCGATTTCTTGAAAATGAACTGTTCTCAATTTGGATGTTTTGAGAGGGAATACGGCTGGAAGAGCTGATGACCAGACCATTGCCCCAAAACTCGTTTGCCGTGATATCGCTGATTGAGACTTGTGCGGAGCCGTCGATAATTAATCCCGACGTTCGGTTTGAATAGGAGCGTGAGGGTTTTGGAATACGCACTTTACCGACAAATCCAAGACGAGAGACAGAAATTGAAATGCAATCTTCAATCGTCAGTGCGCCTTTCGTTTCCATGGAAATGGGGCGCCCTTCCACGTACCCGTTATAATAAAATTGAAGCTGAGTTGCCGAGCTTCCATCTCCAATAATCCGAATATTTGATTTCTCGGATAGCACTGGAGCGTTGTTTTCAGTTTTTCCAATCACATACTGACCTTTTGGAAAATACAGGACATCACCATTTTGGAGATTGTTAATGGCCTTTTGTATGGCGCTTGAATCGTCGCATTGGCCATCACCTTTTGCACCAAAGTCACGAACGTTCACAGTCGAACCCATCGCGATGTTTCCTGACAACACAGCCGCAAAAATTAAACTCGCTTTACGAAACATGCCCATTGAAAAACCTCTTCTGTTGAATATCGGATATCTTCTAAGTGAAAAACTGACGGCTTTTGAAGCGTGACCGAAATCTCAATTCACAGGCTGAAGATTTCGGATAAAGGTTTGGTGCCGCCACGGAATTTTTATTCCGCGATTTCCGGAAAGTCGACCCATTGGAATTCACCGCCGTATTGACCTAAGATCAAGATTCTTCCCGGTCGGCCACCGGCGCCGATCTCGTTTGGATAAACGAGGATTCGGCCGATAGGCCATGCCATTCGAGTGGTGATCTGCTTGCCGGATTTCAGATCTTTGATGATTTGGCGGAAAACAACCTTGCCGTTGGTGTCGTAGACCGTATTGACCGGCGGTTCGAGAGGAGGCAGACCTTGCTTTTGACGCAAGAAAGTTTCATAGCCGTAACCGATGCTCTCTTGGATCACGACAACCGAGTGATCGCTCTTCACAGGAGTCACTTGTAAACCCATATTCCGGTCCGATTGGTACTCCCAAGTGAGTTGCGATTTTCCACCGACGTTTGAATAAAACAGTGCGGATCCGCCCCAGGTCTGCACATGCGTGTAGCGAAGGTCCGGGCGAATCGCTGCCAGCCGCTCTTGCCAAGAATGTTGATCGACGGCATAGGCGATCTCAGTTTTCGTTTTCCAATTGATCAGGCGATGCTCGCCGTAGGCCACATGATAGATGATCTCGTCTTCGTTGGTTCCGATTGAAAGTCCGCGGTCGATCAAAGGATTCTCTTTCAGACCCGTTCGACTGATCGTCAGCAAGGGTTTGGATGACACTTTCTCCATTGTCCGAGGATCAACCTCCCAAACCTGATTGTCCAAATCCAAGATCAAAAGAGACGGCTTTCCAGCCGAGCCCTTTTCCAAGCGAAGAACGGACGCCGCAAATTTCGGCAATTCCGCTGATGGACCCAAAATCCGACTGGCAACACCGCTAAGCAGTTCTCCAATTCTGGAAGTGTCCGAATCGCCAAAAGAAACCGGAAAAAGTCGGTCATCCGGAGTGACGTCATAGACCTCGAGAGATCGCTGAGCTCCCGAACTGAAGTTTCTCGAATTCAACGTCACGACCCGGCCCCGTCCATACTGACCTGCTTGCGGGTGAAATGAAAACAGAGGGATCGGGGCCGTGAACTGCTGAAAGCCGTTAAACCGACTAGAACCATTCGAAGGCAAACTGCCTTGTGGACCTGGGACCCCGTATCGTCGGACCTTTAATCCCGTCAGATCAATACTAAGCATCGTGCTTGGATCCGCCGAATCCCTGACCAACAGACCGCGAGACTCCAGAGGTTGAGATAAAATATTCGGATTTAACTTCGATTTATTTTGAGATTGAATGCAGATCGGTGCCGCAAGGGCATTTCCGATTCCGAGATGAAAACTCAGACCGAATATGAGAACCAATAAATGACGGTTCACGAGCAAGGTGAACATAAACACTCCTCTCTTATCTCCTATCGTTAGCGCTCACTCCAACATCCTATGGGTTGCGCTCACGACGATTTCCTGACAGTAACGCTGGCGAGAATAAATAAAAGTCGCCGGTTTCACGATGAAGATTTTTAAAAGAAGGAATTATTGAGGTTCAATTGTACAAAAGGACCCAGCCAAAATTGTCATCTGTTTAAGAGTTCGTCGATGGAACTTCCGCCTCAATGCGAATGACTCCTAAATCACGCTTCAAGTTCCTCATGGTTCAATAAAAAAAACCCGGGATTTTGTCCCGGGTTTTTGAACACACTTGATGGGTATCAAGAATGCCTTTTGTTGTCTGATGGATAACGCGTTAGCGCTACAAAAAAGGGGTGGGCACCTTATTGTTTAATCAGCTCGTACTGGCAGCTTTGATATGCTTCCCAAGGCTTGATGTGCGGCGATTCCCGGAATCCTTCGGTCATCATCGTCAGCATCAGCTTGCCGTTGACCTCTTGAATTTGGAAAGTCTCTTGGGACCAGCCGCGGCTTTGGCGATCGTGCCAGCGAGTTCCCTGCTCTTCGGTGTATTTGGCTGATGTCGCGTCTCCAGAGACGAACATCGCATATTGGCCGCCGCCGTCGTATACATTGAGACTCTTCTGCATGTTCTCAAAGGTCTTTTTCATGTTGACGACGTTGTGCATTTCAATCGGATAAGTTTCGATTGCGTTGTTGATCTCCAGCGCGGTCAGCCCTTTGTGTGCATTGTAGCCATTTGTCCAAGTCGACGCGCAACCGACTTCTCTCACCGAATACACACCCACGTATTTGGAAAATGAATTCTCTTTTTCGAGGTCGCCTGGAAAGTTGAAGTGCGGGAGAGGCTGGGTAAATGCAATGGCTCGAACATGCTTTTCCAAATCTGTACCTGCTAAAATTGCATCGTTCAGATAAGCGGGAAGCTCGGAAATATTCTTCAAGCGCTTGATTTTGAGATTGTCAAACGTCGTCCCTGAGTCGAAGCCTGGACAGTTTGTCTTCAGTTCTGCCAGAGTCAATTCGTCGCTGTCTTGAAAGCATTTCTCGATGCCGAATGAATCCGAGGTGCCGGATGATGGGTCTTGCAATTTGGCAACAAAGCTTTCGGCCAATCGAACCTTGAATTCCAGATATTCCAAATAGTCTTTCTGACGGAAATCCAAAAGGCTTAAAGGCAAATTAAACAAGGGCGAGGTCTCTGGAAGATAAGCGGTATCAGAAAAAGTTTTTCGAATCGATCTCAGGTTTTCCAGAACGCTCTGGTAATCAAGCGTCGCCGAAGCCGTTTGAATCGAGCTTTGAATCGAGGAAAAGCTTGGAAGACCCCAAGCCATACCCCACATCGTGTTCTCAAGCCTTTCCAAATCGGTGGCGGAAAGCTCCCCAAAATAGAAGACCGCCGATTTCTGAGCTTGAACGGCTTCCGCTTCATTAGCACCCAACAGATGTGTCAGCTCGTGCACAAGCAGCGCCAGAATTTCCTTGTTGGCGATTTCTTTGATCAGCTTGGGCTGAATGCGCGGAATGCTCAAGCAAATCGCGTTGGGCTTCGAGGCGTGAATGCTGGCATCGACCTCGTGCCCATTGGCATCCTTGCAGGCTCCTGTGGTGAGGACTTCGAGATCTGTTTTTTCCAGAACGGTCGCCAGGTTTTGATCGCCGCCAAAGTAGGGATCCATGTTGTCGCTGAAGAATCTTCGGTAATTGATATACAGACGAAGCTGCATCTTGGCGGTTTCTAAAACTTGCCAAATTTGATACTCGGCAATCGGATCGGCCGGCAAAGTCCCGCCACCGCCTGCGCTGATCCCACCTTCGGTTTCATTGGAGTTATCGTTATTGCTTTCAGTATGCGGGGCCTGCACTGGTGTCGCTGCCGCTTGGGGTTCCGACGAGTCGCTTTTTCCAGCCGCCATCAGCACGCAGAGAGGGATAACAAACAACGATAGAAAATAAATTTTAGGTTTAATTGGCATTACATTTTCAAAAAAAAAGAGTAGAAAAAGAAAAGTTTAATTAGTAATTAATT
>CBIHPB010000023.1:0-18938 GCA_966211485.1 uncultured Bdellovibrio sp. | reverse complement strand
GTCATCTCATCAACGCCAGAAACTTGAGTCCCATTTTCAATAATCGGCACCAGCAATGAATAAGACAGCCACTGCGACAGTTTATGAAAGGGCACATAGGATCTCGTTGTATCACCAGCATTAAATCCCGAATAACTCCACACATCGCCAAGGCTTTGGGTCCCCAGCTTCAAACGCGAAGGCCAGATCTCGCCCCAAGTTCGCAAGACAAAATCCAAAACATGCGTCGCCTTCAACTGCGGTCCATGTTTCGACAGCAGGTGATCAAACAAATCACCAATGCGCTGACCGCGGAAAATAATCGGCTGCTTTTTCATCACTTTGCCAAGTGTATTGAGCAAATGAACGCGGCCTTCAACCCCGATCAAAGGATTTTCGGGGCTGACTTGAAAATGCCGAGCCAAATCCGCAGGCTTTAAAGCAATCAATCCATCGGCGTCCGCCTGCCAAGGCTGAGTCGTGGGACGAGATGAAAACGCACCCGCTTTGAACATATGGAAACTCGCAACCGCCAAACCTTCCGAACGAGCGTAGGTCTTCCCGCCAGCACCGGGCTCGAGATACTTCCAAGTATCACCAGCACCCGCATCCAAAAGCACGGACGTCACGACCAAATCGATTTTCGACTTGGTGATCTCGCGAGCATTCGTCCCCGACTTGGACAAAGTTTTGACCATCTCGCCGATGCGGTCCACGCCACCCGCATTGAGATGGTTGTTGCGCGAATGAAAAGGAATTTTCAGATCCGGATAGTTTTCGCGGATCACACCTAAAACATAGTCCGCCACCGCATCCAATTTCTCAGGATTCACTTTGAAATGCGTACCACCGCCCATCGCCAGATCGTAGATCATCTTCGATCGTTCGCGAACGGCCTTGGGGATCAGCAAATAATCAATTTCAGCGACCGACATCGTCTATTCCTCGATCTTTCGGCCTTTGACACCTTCCAAGGCATCATCTTTTTTGATCTTGGTCTTATCCGAGGTGAAGTATCCCGCTGCCTTTTTCGCTTCCAGCTCGACGTGCGCGTCTTCTGGAATCAGGTGCGGCGGAATTTCGTAGCGGTTGACGACTTCGATGCCGCTGCTGACGATGGCATTGTATTTCATATTGCTCATCGACATCAGGTTGTGAATTTTTTTGATTCCAAGCCACTGCAAAACATCCGGCATCAGCTCTTGGAACCGAGCATCTTCGACACCGGCCACACATTCGGTGCGCTTAAAGTAAGTCGCAGCTGAATCCCCGCCAACCTGACGTTTACGAGCATTGTAAACCAAGAACTTGGTCACTTCACCCAAGGCGCGTCCTTCCTTACGGAAGTACACGATCAGTCCCACACCACCACGTTGAGCCGTGCGAACCGCCTCTTCAATTCCGTGCACCAGGTACGGACGGCAGGTGCAGATATCAGAACCGAAAACGTCCGAGCCATTGCACTCGTCATGCACACGGCAAGTGAGCTCGACATTGGGATTGGCGAGATCACGATGGTTTCCGAAGATATACGCGGTCGTGCTACCGATGGGCGGCAACAACACTTTCAAATCCGGACGAGTCACCAATTCTGGGAACATGCCGCCGGTTTCCTGGAAAAGAACTTTGCGAAGTTCGCCTTCGTCGATTTTCATCCGCTTGGCAATGCCGGGCAGATACCACACAGGCTCGATCGCGACTTTTGTGACTTTCAATTCTTTGGATTCAGTTACAATTTTACCGTCGATCTTGATTCGACCCGCATCAATCGAATCGACCACTTCTGGAACCGTCAACTGCGCCTGAGTCACTGCAATCGTCGGACGAATGGAATAATCCTTCGCCAGATAATCGCTGAAGTTTTCAACGACCTGAGCACCCCACGGATCAATCGACACGATTTTATCCGGATCGGTCCACGAATCATAAGGACCGAAATCAGCCGTCGCATGTGTGTTGTTCAAATCGGGCTTGAAATCTTTGGGATAGCTTCCGGCCACAATCGAAAGCGCACGGTAAACCGTGTATCCGCCGCCGTGCGAGCCGATCGAGTTTCGTTTATTCTGCGACGTCGTGGTCGCCACAATCGGGCCACGCTCTTTCGCGGTTTTGGCACCCCACTGAACTTGGGGGCGGTCTTTGAAGACCATGTTCTTGTGTGAAGTCAGAACAACATGCGAAGGTTTTTTAAATTCCATAATATCCTCTGTCTTTTCTTTAAGACATCCAAGTGGAGTCAGTGCTTTGCTGCCACTTAGTCGTTACTTTTTTGAGATCACTCCAGAAATTCAAACTGTTGGCGCCGGTGATATCGCCGTGGCCAAATTTGGATTCATTGATTCCACCAAACGAAAACGGCTCGCGCGGAACCGGAACACCGACGTTGACGCCGATCATTCCGGCCTTGGCGTGAGTCGCCACGAATTCGGCCCAAGGACCTGTGTTCGTGAAAATCGAAGCCGCGTTTCCATAAGGATTCGCATTTTCAATCGCGATCGCCTCTTTCATCGAACCGGTGCGAACAATCGACAACACAGGACCAAAAAGCTCGACAGTGGCGGCTTCAGAACCAGGCGCGACTTGATCCAAAATGGTTGGACCCAACCAGTTGCCGCCCTCGTAGCCTTTTGGAACCGAAGCCTTGCGTCCATCCAGCAAAATCTTCGCACCTGCTTTTTCCGCACGGTCGATCGCCATGCTCAAGAATTCCTTTTGCTCTTTGGAAATCACCGCACCCATATCGCGGCCCAGTTGAAGCTTCGAAGCTTCTTCCACAATGCGATCGACTTGTTTTTTTGTATCTTGAATTGGCAAGAGAACACTGGCCGCCATACAGCGCTGACCCGCGCATCCCGTGAAAGAATCCGCGATTCCTTTTCCAGCAATGTCGGTGTCCGCATCTGGCAGCAAGAAGATATGATTTTTCGCTCCACCCAAAGCCAGCACGCGCTTTCCTTGTTTGGTGCCGCGTTCGTAGACAAGCTTAGCCACTTTGGTCGAACCCACAAAACTGACCGCTTTGACATCCGGATGATCCATCAAAGCTTCCACGATGGTCTTTCCACCTTGCACGACACTGAAAACTCCTGCAGGAAGTCCTGCTTCTTTCAAGGCACTGGCCAGCCAATGACTGGTCAACGGAGTCTTTTCCGAAGGCTTCCAGATAAAGCAGTTTCCGACCGTCAAAGCGATTGGAATCGTCCACATCGGAACCATGGCTGGGAAATTAAACGGAGTGATGCTGGCCACAACACCTAAAGCTTCACGGCGGTACTCGCAGAACACTCCACGGGAAACTTCGATTTTTCCGCCCGAGTCGGCGTTCTGAAGGCTTGTCGCGTACTCTAAAACTTCAATGCCCTTCATCAGCCCGGCTTTGGATTCGTTGATCAATTTGCCGTTTTCAAGACTGATGGTGTGAGCAATCTGATCGATATCGCGCAAAAGAATTTCGCGAAAACGAAACATGATCTGCGTGCGCTCTTTGATCGGCGTGCGCGACCAAGCCGGGAAAACTTTGGCGGCCGCTTCGACGGCTTTGTTCAAATCAGCAGCCGTGCTTTCACGAGATTCGCCGACCGTTTTTCCAAACCAGGGCGAGCTCACTTCAAAGCGCGAACCCGATCCTTCGGTAAACTGACCATTGATAAAATTAGGAGCTTTCAAAAGCTCCGCCGGCATGGAAACAGAATTCATCACAAAGCACTCCCTCGCTCAACCCGGTTTGAGGTAAAGAGGACTATGATTCTCGAGTTAAGACTCAAGGTCAAGCCTATGCCGCATGTAATCTGATGGTTCGATGACTAGCAAAAGCCGAAAATTTAGGCTTGTTTCAGCATTTTAGAGCCCGAGCGTGGGCGGAATTCACCACCTGGCAAACCCCAGGCATATTGGTGCTGAAGACTGCCGTCGGACTCAATGGCAAATGTCACTTCTTCGCGGAAGCTGTTGACGTCATCCAAATTTCCAAAACGGAAGACGATGCGCTTAATGCCTTCTTGAGATTCCTCGAGGCGATTAAACACATGTGGTGTAATTCCCGGATGGTTGGTGCTTGTGACGAACAAAGTCAGATTCCCTGCCAAGTCGCGTCCAATCCAAGAAACTTCTTCGTGAAAGATCTCGCCTTTTTGGCCTTTGGCTTCGGAACGAACCGAGATCAATTTCTGAGGCATCACGGAATTCAGAATGCAGTATCCAGAAAAGCTTTGGCCCTCGTGATTAACGCCGGAACCAGAATAAGAACCGGTCGCTTGTACCAGCAGGTCCCAAGCCATGCTCGCTGAATCCATTAAATACTCCCTCGTTTTCGCTTCAGTCGTACAGGATTAACACCTCTCTCGCTCTGCCGTCGAGTCAATTTTTCGACAAGGCTTTTATAATTTTAAATACATACAAGTTTAGTTTCCGACTGAAATTCAGATTTGATGAAGGGCGAATTTAGATTTCGTCCGTCTGTTCTCCGGCAGGTTCACAGCCACGCAAAGTCGCGCGCATCTTCATCGACACCAAACTTTTATTTAAAAGACTCAAATTCTCGTTAAGATCACAGCTTCAAGCGCATAACACAGCTGGTTTTCGCTGAAATTTCTTTCATCCTCCAGCGGATCTCAGTAGCCTCAGGCTCGATGCCCCATTCGACGAACCCTCAACATCCATCTTCTCGGCGCCATTCTTGGCAAGTTCCGACGCTGACTCGGCAAAGTGCGGGCTGGATGGCTTTGGCATTTTTACTGCTGGCCACGATGACCTTCGTCGCCTTTCGCGAATCGGCTATTCACTCGGCGCGCGAAAGACTGACGACCGTGGGCCGCTCGAAGATGATGCAAATCACCGGTTGGCTGACCGAGCGCAAAGGCGATGTGCAGGTCATTTCAAGATCGCCTTTGCTGGCCCAAAGCCTGCGAAGTCTCAGCGAAAAAGGTGAAAGATCGGACTTGGACTCGGATGCCGCTCATGCGGTTCGTGAATACCTTCGTCTGATCAAACAAAGCTATCAGTATGGCGAGCTGTCTTTGCTGAAACCCGACGGCAGCTTCTGGATTTCTTCAGAGGATCCAAGACCCGGCATTTGCGAAGAGGCGCGCAAGCTTTCCACCAATCTTTCTCCCGATTTGAAATCGCCCTTGTATGTCTCGGTCTGCCCCAATTTGGGAGCCGCACCGAAGATGCATCAGGATCTGCTGTTTCCGATTGTGGCACTGAAATCCGGATTTCCCGTGCCGATCGCGCATATTGCGCTGAGGATTGATCCCAGTCAGTATCTCTTTCCACTGCTGAAAGAGTGGCCGTCTGAAAGCGAGACCGCGGAAACATTGCTTCTCTCGCAAACAGACGGACAAATCTCGGTCTTAGCGGAATTGAAACTTCACGAAGACGCCGGCCATCACCCACGCCTGAAGGCGACAACCGCCATGGACTCGATGTTCTCGCTACTGTTAGCAGGATTGGAAGGCTTTCGTCTCAACCGCGATCAAAACGGCACACCGGTTTACTCTTACTCGCAAAAAATCGAAGGCACTCCTTGGATCCTTGTCGTCAAGCAAGACGAATCTGAAATTTTGGATGGAGTCCTCACCCGAACTCTTTTGGTGACTGGCGGTCTTTTGCTGGTGCTGCTGACCGCTTTCGGCTTGGTGCGCATCCGCCTGCAAAAAGAAGATCACCGTCAGCTGCGCGAAAGCGAGGAAAATTTCCGGGGTATGATCTCTCGGATGCAGGATGCTTTTTTTCGCACGTCCTTTGAAACGGGCCGGATTCTTTACTGCAATCCGCATGCGGTGGAAATGCTGGGCTTTGATTCTGAAAACGAGTTGATCGGACAGCAGATGCAAGACTGGCTGTTTTTCCGCGATTGGGACCGTCAGCAGTTTTTAGAAAAGCTCGAGCGCAACGGCGAAATCCCTTCACATATCAACACGCTGAAAAACAAACAGGGAAAATTCGTTCCTGTGGATGCCTATATCTGGCTGGTCCGCGATGAAGCCGGCAAGCCGCAGTTTATTGAAAGCCTGTCTCGCAACGCCACCGCCCGCTACAAGATGGAGCAAGAGCTGCGCCAGGAAAAAGACAAAGCACAGACTTATCTCGATGTGGCCGGCGTGATGATCATGGCGATTGACTCGAATCAGAAAGTCACCATGCTCAATCGCAAATGCAGCGAAATTTTGGGCTATGAAGAATCCGAGATCTTAGGCAAGAACTGGTTTGATCATTTCAAGCGCGGCGATTCGACCGATGCCAAAGCGCGCTTTGATGCGATTTTCAAGAACGCCGCAGCTCCTTGGACCGAATTTCCCGAGCAGTTTGAAGGCGAAGCTCCAACCAAAACTGGAAAAACCCGCCTGATCTCTTGGCACAGCTCGATCTTACAAGATGCCAAAGGGGCACCGACCGGTCTTTTACTTTCAGGCGAAGACATCACCGACAAAAAATCCATGGAGCTGAAACTTCTGGATGCCATGTACGAAGCCAAAGCGGCAACGGCCGCGAAAACCGATTTCCTGGCCAACATGAGCCATGAAATCCGCACACCTCTCAACGCTATCATGGGGCTGGTCTCGTTCTGCAGGCGCTCGGCCACCGACCTCACGCAACTCGATTTCTTGCGAAAGAGCTCTCAGGCCTCCGAGTCGCTTTTGGGAATCATCAATGACATTTTGGATTTCTCAAAGGTTGAAGCCGGTAAGATCGAGCTTGAAAATGTGCCCTTTGATCTCGTCATGGTGTTTCAGCGGGTGTCCGATCTCACCAGCTTTCGCGCCGAGGAAAAGGGGCTGTCCATTGATTTTCATATCGACAGCGAAGTGCCACCGTATCTAAAGGGCGATCCGCTTCGCCTCAATCAGATTTTGCTGAATCTTACGACCAACGCGATTAAATTTTCGGAGGACGGAAAAATCTCCGTGCAGGCCCGGCTGTTGAAGAAAAATGACAGCAAGGCCCAGATTGAATTTTCTGTTCGGGACTCTGGTATCGGTATGAATCAAGAGCAGCAGGAAAAACTGTTTCAAAGCTTTTCGCAGACCGACCATTCCATTTCCCGAAAATACGGCGGCACGGGGCTGGGCTTGGCCATTTGCAAGCGCCTGACAGACATCATGGGTGGCGAGATCTCGGTGTCCAGCCACTTGGGAATTGGCAGCGTCTTTAGCTTCCGCATTCCTTTTACCATCTCCAGCGAAAGTGAACTCAAGGCCGCAACTCAAATGGACGAGAATCCCGGAAATCGCCCGCTTTCTGATGCGTCGGTTTTGGTGGTGGAAGACAACGAGATCAACCAACTGGTGGCGCAAGATGTGCTCGAGCAATTGGGTGCCCGGGTTGGTGTTGTCTCTTCAGGAGAGGAAGCCTTACGTCTTTTAAAAGAATCTCCAACTCGCTTTCAATTGGTCTTGATGGATCTGCAAATGCCTGGCTTGGATGGTTATCAAACCACCTTGCGAATCCGCCAAGAGCTGGCTCTGGCCAATCTGCCTGTGATCGCTATGACTGCGCACGTGCTCAGTGCCGAGAAAGCCAAATGCTTTGAAATCGGCATGAACGATTACATCTCAAAGCCGATTGACCCGATGGCCCTGCAAAATGTTTTGCAGAAATGGATTCCGGGATTTGACCCCAGCGCCGAGGAATGGGCGCAGGCCGTGATTGATCATGATCAGGCTCTTCATCGCTTTGCCGGCCGAAAAGCTTTCTACATTCGGCTGCTGAATTTGTTTGTGACCAGTTACAAAGATGGCGCCACTCAAATTGCCGAAAAGATCAAAAAGCAAGAGTGGGCCGATGCCTCACTGCTGGCTCACTCTTTACGTGGGGCAGCCGGCAATATTTCGGCCATGCAGGTTTTCTCGGTGGCGACAGAATTGGAAGATGCTTTGGACAGCCAACAGCGCGAGCGCTCGGAGAGCTTGCTTCGTCCGTTGGCAGAAGCTTTGGAAAAAACGATGCAGGAAATTGCGCTTTACACGCAGGGGTCGGGACACCAATCCGGCATCCCGACGTCTCCGCAGGCCACCGCTTACAGAGCGACCTGAGGCTTTTGAGTCGCGGGGCGCACCAGGGATTTATATCCCACGCCTGAGACCGACACGATGTAATGTCCAAGCGATCCCAGTTTCTTTCGAAGACTCCAGATGTGCACATCCACGGTGCGATCAAATACCGAAGCATCATTTCCCCAAACCGCGATCATCAGCTCGTTACGAGTGAAGACCTTGCCGGGTTGGCGCACCAAACGCGTCAGCAAGCGGAACTCGATCGGTGTGAGATGAACTTCAGTCGCGCCTTCTGGCGTATTTTGCACCATCACCTGATGCAGATCACAGTTGATGCGCAGATCCCCGTGAATCAGAATTTCATTTTGCTCGGTTCGGCGTTTTTGTTTACGCAGCTTGGCCTCAACTCGCGCTTTGAGCTCGATGAGGTTGTAGGGTTTGACGATGTAGTCATCCACACCCAGGCTGAAGGCCGCGACTTTGTCGGCGACTTGCGAACGTGACGTGATACACATCACAGGAATGTCAGACGTCTTCTCGCTGCTTTGCAATTTCGCAAGCAATGAGTAACCATCCTGAGTCGGAAGCGACAAATCCAAGAGAACCAACTCGACTTTGTTCAGCTCCAAAGCTTCGATGGCCTTCTCGACACGGTCTACAATGATCAACTGAAAATAGGAACCAAGCGCTTCCTGCGCCATCAGCTGATACTCTGGCGAATCTTCCACCAGCAAAATCTGATTCATGACGAACTCCTTACAACTTTGAACAAACGTGACTTTTTATCGGTGATCCCTCTTAAATTTTGCACCTTTTTTATGCTGGGGCGACTAAAAAAACCCCGTGTTAAGGAAGCTTAATTCAGCCTTTGGCTCAATCTAAACAACTCCCAACGAAATCTTGGTTAAAATCAACGAATCTTGGAGATTGTGAATGACCAAAATGTTGATGGCGAATTTTACAATGCCCTTTGTTGATGCGGTCGTTCAGGCTCTGCACCTGCACTATGGAACAAAGGCTTCTTTGCAGCGCCCCTATTTGAAATCCGAGGAATCTCGACCCGAATTTGAATCCGATCTCGCCCTGTACTTTCATCTCAAAGCGGCGGGTATCTCGGGACACTTCAGCCTGTTGTTTCCGACTCAGCACTTTCGGCCGATCATTGCGCGTGTGTATGGCGACAATTCTTCGATGGGTGTCACTCGGCAGGGTGCAAAAGTCTTAGATTTTACCAATCACATTTTCAAGAGCGTGCAAACGGCTTGCATGGATCGCGGATTTCAGCTGGAAAAAAGTGCGCCGCTGTTTGTGATGGGAAAATCGGTCAACGTCCGCCCGATGGCGGAATGCGAGACCATGATCCTGCCTTTTCAGACCGAGTTCGGCCCATTTCAGATCGAACTTTCCTTCGAGCGCAGCTTGGCGTGACGACCTTTCCCCGGACGATGGTCCGGGTGTCAGTCTGGGTTCATCAAATTCCTGCCTCAGGCTGAGAAATCACCGTCTAAAAAGGCCTATCGGAACCAAGTCGCAATTAAGTCTAAATTGCGGTTTTCCGATAGGAAATCATGGTTCCTTTGTGGTGTATTGTAGGTCTTATTTTGTCGGCAGTGAGCGTATCGATTCTCGGTGCGTCTTTTTCCGTATTCGGATTGGCAGCCTTGTTCTCTGGAGCTGTCCTCGCTGTCAGTGCCATGGCTTCTTCTCTCGAGCTCGCCAAGTTTGTCCTCGCGGCTTACCTTCATCAAAAATGGCATGACATGAATCTCTTCATCCGCACCTATCTCTTGATTGCGGTGATCGTGCTCAGCGTGATCACAAGTCTTGGTATCTTTGGATTTCTGTCGGATGCCTATCAATCGGCCTCGACAACTTTGGAAACAGAGAACGTCAAGCTGCAGGCTCTGCAAACTCAGCAAAATAATTTCAAAGCCGAGATTGCCCGCATCACGGCCTCGGTCGATGAAATTCCGGTCACTCGAATCTCGAAAAAAATGCAGGCCCGCAAAGAGGCCGAGCCGGCGATTGCCGAGCTGAATAAACAAATCAGCGAAAACCAGCTGAAGATCGACGAAGCGAATCTGCATATCCTGGAAGTGAAGAAAAAAGTCGGTCCGTTGATTTATATCGCACGTGCCTTCAACATGGACATCGATCAAGTGGTGAAATACTTGATCCTGGTGCTTGTCTTGGTGTTTGACCCACTTGCCATCTGTCTTGTCGTTGCGACCAGTGAAGCTTTGAATTCGCGCCGACCGAAATCCGCATACGACGATGAACCCATCTTTGAATCCGGCGAAGCGGTGGGCCCAGCCCCTGAAGATCCCAACCAGGTGATTCAGATGCGCTTTACGGATGAAAAAGACCAAAGCAGCACGGGCTAAGCCATGAAGGTCGTCAAACTTCTGGAAAGAAAAGAAGTGATCCGGCTTTTCGGTGGCGGTTTGATTCTCGCTCCTCTTTTCAATTCTTATTTCGCTTATCTGGCTCTTTCGACAACATCGGCATTGGGTGGCGCCACCGGTTTTCAAGGCTTTTGGAAAGTCGTGCTCTCGGGGACGACAGCTCAGCATGTGTTGGATATCGCAAGCCTTCTGATCGGCTTGCTTTTGCTGACGGGACTGCGCGCGGCCTGGAAATGGATGCTGGTGCTTTTGGGTGGCTATATGGCCATGCAGATCGCGCACCTGGGACAGAGTCTTCGCAATAATCCGCTGAATGGACTCTTTTTTATCGCCAATGTGGGACTGTTTTTATTTATCGCCGATCAACTGGCGTTTAAACAAAAGGGCTCGGCACAAAATCGTTCGCCTCAGCCAGCCACTCAACCGGCACCCAAACCGGTCGCTCCCATTCGTCAAGCCGTGAAGCCCGCAACTGTTTCAGCTCCACAAACAGCTGCGAAACCGGCGGCTCGAGTCGTCGCCATACCAGCGAAACAAAAAGTGCAAGCAAAGGCCAAACCTGTGACCCGAAGAGCCACCCAAGCCCGCCGCTCGCGCGCGAAAATTTTTGTCCACTTTCAAGGTGTTGGCTCTTGGGCGCAGGTGGTAAGCATTTCCCCAGCTGGAATCGAACTGCGCAGCTCGGGCCCTGCCCCGATTGATATTGAAAATCGCGAAGTGGAAATGAATCTGGCACCGGATCTTTGGCTCAAAGCACGACTCAAGTCACGCACCGGCTCACTGTATTTTTTCGAATACATCGACCTTGCACCTGGTCGCATCTCAAAGCTCAACCAATGGCTTCTGGCCCAAGCTAGTTAAAAAGTTGTTGCCGCCATCCTCTCGCCTTTAGAAAATCAATAACAGATGAAAAAAATCATTCTTCCTGTCTTGATGCTGATCCTAACGGGCTGTGCCTCCACCGATGACGTGAAACCGCCGCGACATTTCACTTCACTGAATTGTGAGACCGCATTCGAGGAAGTCGACAACCAAAAACCTGACGAGCAACTGGATATGGTCTCAGATTTTTTCAATCACTCCTGCTACAATGAAGTCATCGCGCTGGGAAATCACATTCGCAAATACCGCCGCGACAAAATCTACAATGTCACCGCCGAAGCGATCGAGATTTTCACGCCGGAAGGAACTGTCACGCCTTACGTGATGGAATCCCACGAACGCGGCTATCTGACTCTTTTGATTTCCATGTCCTATTTACATCAAGGCCAAGAAGACGCCGCCTTGGTCGAGCTTCGTCGCGGTTCGGACGAGCAAAAGGCCGAGCTCTACAACTATGGACAAGATCCGATTTTGAACCTCTTGATGGCGGCCCTGTGGGATCGCTTTGACACGTCGATGGCTCGTCCTTATTGGAAATTTTTAAGCGAGTTCAGCCCTGCGGCCACCAGCCTCAGTCAGTTCGCGCAAGAGCGGCTGAAACAAATTGATTCTCATCCCGGCGAAAAGATCGTCTGGAAGATTGATGGTTTTGGCTATTTGCCCGAGCTGGATTGGCACGCGGACTTTCTTTCGCAAAAAAAAGGTCCTTACCGAATTGAAGCGACAACCAGTTTTCCTCCGGCCTGCGCAAGCGAAAACAGTCTTTTGGTTCCAACCCAGTATTGGGTCGACAAAATCGCCATCAAATACAATTCCGAGTATCATCCCTTTTTGTATGCAAAAAGTCTGGCTCGATTGCCGATTGGAATTGGCTACGGCGTGATTGGTGTGACCAGTGGGCTCGCAGTTGGGATCGGCGGCTGTGGAATTGCAGTGCAAGGAAATGGCGACGGCGCAGCTGATCTTTGCGGAGCTTCCCTGCAAGCGGCTGGTGCGATCATTGGTGCCTCTGGCGACTTGGTGTCCTACACACTGAAGCCCGATCTTCGTCATTGGAAGAAAATGCCTTCGGCGATTTATCTCTCACGCGATGAAAGTCTCGCGCACGAACCCGCCTGCCTGACTTCGCACTCGTCGATGTTTCGCACAATCCAGCTCACGCCAAATTAATTTAAAATAAACTGCTCAATCTCTTCCGGGCGATCGAAGACATAATCAGCGCCAGCCGATGTCAGTTCTTCGTGCGAGCCATAGCCCCACGTGATGCCAATCGAAGTGATACCCGCTTTTTTGGCGCCGACGATGTCGTGCTTGCGATCACCGATGATCACGGTCTCTTCCGGATTCAGTTTTTCAGTCTCCAGAATATAACGGATCAAATCCGCTTTCTCACAGCGCTCGCCGCTCAACTCACTGCCATGGATATGCTCGAAATGATGATCGAGCTGAAAGTGCTGCAGAATTTTCTTGGCAAAGACATGCGGCTTGGACGTCGCGGTGAAAAGTTTCTTCTTGGCGCTGACTTTGCTCAGCAGTTCCGGAATATGTGAATAGACGATATTTTCATACAGTCCCACGTCGCCAAAGCGCTCGCGATACAGATCCACAAGTCTTCGAACACCTTGATGATCGGTCTCGGGCACCAGAATCGGAAAAGATTCATAAAGCGGAGGCCCAATGCACCACAAGAGCTCGTCCATTTCAGGCACCGGACGGCCGAATTTTTCCAAAGCATATTGAATCGAGCGAAGAATCCCCTCTTTCGGATCGATCAGCGTCCCGTCGAGGTCCCAGAGTATGTTATTTTTCATATCCCATAGCTGTAGCACTCAATTCCCGCTCTAGGCAGAGCCTGAACAGCGCGTAATTCTTGTTCCTGCGCCCCGCCACTGCTAAATTTGTTCGCATGAAAAATATCTTCTTTGTTTTATTCACTCTCACTCTATTTCCTCTTCTCACATGGTCGGCAGATCTCAAAGTCGGCGACCCGGTTCCCGATTTCTCGACCTCCACACATGAGGGAAAAACATTTCAAATCAGCGAACGCAAAGGTCAGTGGACCGTGCTGTATTTTTATCCGAAAGCCGACACTCCGGGATGCACCAAGCAAGCCTGTGCGTTTCGCGACAGCATCGAACTGATCCACAAGCAAGGCGCCGAAGTTTTTGGAATCAGCACAGACAGCGTGGCCGATCAGGCCGCATTTCACAAAAAGCACAATCTCAATTTCACCTTGCTGGCCGATCCAGATTCCAAGATCACCGAAATGTTTGGCTCGCGCATGCCGATTCTGAAAATGTCCAAGCGTTGGACCTACGTGATTGATCCGGAACTGAAAATTCGAGCCATCGAAAAAGATGTCGATCCGGCCAAAGATGCCGAGCGTGTTGCCAAACAGATTCAGGATCTGAAAGCGAAGTAAGCCCCAAAATGCAGAACGGAATTGAATTCGCATCCAATTCCGTTCCTGGTTTCCTTAGATGATCACTTTTTCAAGGTGAACATGAAAGGTCCCAAATTCCCTCCGAAAATCCGACAACCCTAAAAAGGGCCAAGGACTTTTCTTTGGTCAGCCGATGCACATTTTAAGTACACCGGACTTTCACTGATCTCATCTAGCAATCACGAGGCCAGACAGCCTCGCTCGGAAATTTGAATTGGCGTCACAAGCTGCAAATCCACAGTCAATCCAGAGGAAATTTGCACCCTTAAGATCGGGCACGAATCCACTTCTCGATCATGCTTGAGAGAACCTGCTCTTTTACAGGCTTCGAGACATAGTCATCCATTCCAGCTTCCAGGCAGCGCTCGCGATCGCCTTTCAACGCATTGGCAGTCATGGCAATAATCGGAATGTTTTTAAACTCCATCGTCTCACTTTTTCGAATGATGGCTGTGGTTTCAAACCCGTCCATCACCGGCATTTGGCAGTCCATCAAAATCAAATCAAAAGGCATCTCGCGAAGAGCATCCAAAACCTCGTGCCCGTTGCCGACCGCGTGCGCACGGTAACCCAGTTTTTGAAGCACGGCCAAGGCGACCTTCTGATTGACCGGATTGTCTTCCGCCACCAAAATTCGCATGCGGCGATCGCCTTCTTGAGAAATCACATTCGCGCTTTGCGACGCAGCCGCGGGCATTTGCGAGCCTTTTTCGAGATACAGTTCAAACCAAAAGACCGAACCCACGCCTTCTTGGCTGGAGACACCGATTTTTCCACCCATCAATTCAACCAGGTGCTTGGAAATTGAAAGCCCCAATCCCGTGCCACCAAATCGACGATTGGTGGAAGCATCCGCTTGGGAGAAGGCCTTGAAAAGGCGCTCCATGGTTTCTGGCGGAATTCCGATTCCGGTGTCCTCAATTTCAAAGCGAAGCTTGCACTGTTTGTCCGGTCCTGCCGGCACCTCTTTCACCGAGACCCGGACAGTGCCCCTTAAGGTGAACTTGATGGCATTGCTGATCAGAGTGTTCAGCACTTGGCGAAGCCGTCCGGGATCGCCTTTGACCGAATGAAGCCAAGACAGATCCTGGGTCAGCTCGAGGCGAACACCTTTTTGCTGAGCTGAAAACGACATGCCCTTGATCACATCTTCCATCAATGTCTTCAAATCGAAATCGATGACTTCCAGATCCAACTTGCCCGCTTCAACTTTTGAAAAATCCAAAATATCGTTGATGATCGAAAGTAAACTTTCTGCCGAGCGATTCACAGTCTCCATGTATTCGCGTTGCTGCGGATCGAGCTTGGTATCCAGCAAAAGATTGGTCATGCCGATCACACCATTGATGGGCGTGCGGATTTCGTGGCTCATATTGGCCAGGAATTCGGATTTCGCCTGCGCTCCGCTGATCGCCTCTTCTTTGGCTTTGATCAGCTCGCGCTCTTCTCTTTTGCGCTCGGTGATATCAGTGATCGACCCCGCCATTCGGTAGGCTCTGCCGTCGTAAGATCGCAGGGCGCTGCCACGATTGAGCACCCAACGATAGCTGCCGTCTTTATGGCGCAGCCGATGCTCGTGAGTGTAAAAGCCTCCACCTGTTTTGAGATACTGCCAAAGACCGGCAATCGAGCTTTCGACCTCTTCCGGCGCTCCCAGCTTGACCCAAGTTTCGGTGCTGCTGGGAAGTTCGTAATCTTCATAGCCCAAGATTTTTTTCCAGCGTGGCGACAGATACAGCTCGCCGGTTTTGATATTCCAATCCCAGATGCCGTCGTTGGATCCTTGCACCGCCAACTGATAGCGTTCTTGGCTTTCCAAAAGAATTTTTTCTTTCAGTTCCAGCTGCGCCGTTTTCTCGTCCGCGATGTTTTGCGCCCGCAACCGGCTGCTGCGAAGATTCAGAATCAGACCGGTGACCAACAAGGTCGTGATCGCACCAAAGAACCCAAGCCACGCGTTTGTCGTGCCACGGGTCGAATGAAAGCCCGAGCTTTTTCTCCAGCCAAGCCCCATCTGCGACTGGCCGATTTGCAGATAGGTGATCTTCTCGAAAGTCGGAAAGGGCTCGTCCGGCTTTAAGGGGCTGGAGGCGAAAAGCAGATTTTCCGGAGCCAGAAAACTGGGAGCATCAAACACAAAGATTTCAATTTCTGTCGAGCGGCGGCCCAGCACATCCAGCAAAAAGTTTTCGGTGATAAAGGGGGCGACAATCCAGCCTTGATGCGCTTTTCTCCGCTCGTCGATGGTATCCAGCACAGCGCCCTTGTCGTAGAACGGCATCATCATCAAAAAACTGGGACGCTTTTTTTCATCTTGAACCAAAGTGATTTTGGACGTGATGGCCGGTTGCCCCGAATCGCGCGCCAATTCGGCGGCATTTCGTCTGCGCATCTCGGTTCCCAAATCCAAACCCCAGGCCGTGAAGTTCGCCTGACGTGGCTCCATAAAGCGCATCAGAAAATGGTTGCCAAACTTCTGGGCCGATTGCTCGATTGTCATTTCTTTCGGAACCCCATGAATATTCAGATCACCGGCGCCCAAGAATTTACTGTCAGCTATGAACTTTGGAATTTGCCCAGCTTTCACCGACCAGACCACACCGATACCGTTGATGCCAGGATAGCGCTCCACCACATTCAAAGTGCGGAAGAACGACTGCCACTCGCTGGCGGTGACACTGTCCGAGGCCGCATACAAACTCACTCCGCTTCGCAAAGCATCTTCGTAAACCGCCACCCGCTGCTTCAAAGCCTCTTCGACATCGTTGACCAGAGTGGAAAAATACAACTCGTCACGCTGAAGTTCGCTTTGGTAGAAAGTGTAAAATAAAAATCCCGACAGCAACCAACCGATCAACAAAAGCAAAGTCGCAAGCTTCAAAACCCGAGCGCGCAAAAATCCGCTCATCATGAGGCCCGAAACAGCGACCGAGCCTAAAAACAATTGCAGTCCCACCAGATTGTCATTCAGACTGCTGCCAGCAAATGGGCCGGCTCCCTGCCGAGTCACCAAAATGCTAATCGTGCAAAAAATAAATACCAGGATCCGGGCGCCGGCAGCCTCTCCGATCCAAAGGGCCAAAAGCAAGCAAGGAAACAAAAGGAAAATATAGGCCTGGCCACCCTGATGACCGTAAACAAACGACACCACCAGAAAACAGGCCACCAAGGCGATCAGCTTTTGCCACCAGGTCGACGCCGACCAATTCGGTTTCTTTTTCCAAAAAACCAAAAGCAACGGTGTCACCACCAGGCCGCCCAGCATGTCCCCCACCCACCAAGTCAGCCAAACTTTTGAAAACCCGCCGGCGTCGACAATCCCAGACGCGAGCAAACTGAAGGCACCGATGGTGGCACTGATCATGGTTGGGAAAAAGGATGACACCACTCCGGCCACAGCTTCGGCTTGCTCAGCAAAATCTTTCGCACGCGCCGAAATGGACTGATAGAGGTAAGCGCCGATCAAGGCTTCGAGAGTGTTGCCAAGCACGATGGGCGGAATCACAAACCAGGGAACGGCGGTCAGAAAATTGGCAGCAAAGGCCCCTAGGGCAATTCCAGGCCAGATGCGATTTCCAAAAAGCACACCCATGGCAATTGCAAATCCGGTCGCAGGCCACACGGGACTTGCCGTCTGATTCAAAGTCGCCAAGCTCAAGCCGATGGTTCCAAGCGCCACATAAGCGATGGCGATCAGCAGATTGAGAAAGAGGTTTCGAACAGTCATGAGATCATTCATTCGATTGGCTCTCATCATTCCCTAGCTTCGACCTCGCTCTCAAGATTCATTTTTGAAACTCGGAACCAAACGCAGTGTGACAGATGTGAGGGATTCGCAAAGTCCTTGGCGACTTTTCGAATCCCTCCTATCATCAATCGGATGGATGACATCAAAACTCGACTTAAGAACACGGCATTTCTTCGTCTCTTCACATTTTGGAATATCCCGTTAATTTGGTGGATCCGCCCCTCGGCAATTGAGGTCGGCACCGCGCGAACAGTGATCGAGATCAAATTGGGACGCCGGACAAGAAACCACCTGAAATCCATGTACTTTGGCGCTCTTGCCATTGGCTCGGAATTGGTGGTGGCGCTGAAGGCCGTGCAGGCCATTCATGCCAGTGGCCGTAAAGTGGATTTTGTTTTCAAAGACTTTAAAATCGACTTCCTCAAACGCGCCGAAGGCGATGTGCATTTTATCTGTGACAGCGGTGTCGGCGTTGAAGATCTGGTTAAGAAGACCATTCAAACGGGCGAGCGAGAGACTCAGACTTTTTCTGGGTATGCGGTGGTGCCTTCGAAGGATCCTCAGGAGAAGATTGTGACGTTTGAGGTGACCTTGTCGGTGAAGCTGAAGCAGAAGAAAGCTTAACGCTGAACTGCAGCGACCCGAACCCGCCGGCTGTTGAGCATCCAGCTCAATAGCTAAAATATTTTAGGAAATGTGGATTAATAAGAGTTTACCAAGTGGGTTGGAAAAGGCCCCAAAGCCATCTTGCTAGTAGGAATGTTAAGTAAGCGCAGCCGATCATCACTGCGAAAATGAATATAACTGTGGCAAATACGACGGCTCTTGAATGAGTCAGCGTGCGATGCGGTTGCTCGAGATATTGTTCCATCAACTGCACGTTTTTCAGATTTGATTTCCACATGAAATCGAAGATGTTGCCTAAAATCGGGATTGTATCGACCAGGTTGTCGATCAGGATATTCAGTCCCATTCGCAGAACCACGGACGGTGGACAGCCCATCATCGCAGCCCGATAGAGAATATAAAATGACATCAGATTGGTGGCCGCATCGCCAAACCCCGGGATCAAACCGATGATTCCATCCCAGCCGATCCGCCACCCAAAGGGCAGATGAAATTCGCTGTCGAGAAATTCAGACAACCGACGCAGTTCTTTTTTGGCTTCCGCTTCGTTCCGAATGTTCGATGGGGACAAGGTCGACTCCATATGAATTATTTTGAACCGGCCCCTTAAAATTTCAAAGACCGAATTCATGTCTTTCATCATGCGCGTTCCTCTGTTGTTTGACCAGATTTCAGACTTGTTCGAAGGACCTTTTCGCTGCTAGGCTTCATATATGGACTATCGCGAAGGAAAAAAGCTGGCGGACGAGGCCCGTGAACTCAGTTTGAAACTGCAGGCGCAGGCCAAACTGACTCGCGAAGAAGAATCTCAGTTGATCACCGCGTCTCAGGCTTGCGTTTTCATTTGGACCCGGGCCGGT
>CBIHPB010000022.1:0-19008 GCA_966211485.1 uncultured Bdellovibrio sp. | reverse complement strand
CTGTCGGACCTGCGATCCCCGTGATCGACACGGACCAATGACATTTCAATTGATTGCGCACTCCTTGCGCCATTTGGCGAGCGACTCGGTCACTCACCGCGCCCTCCGTCTTGAGAGCGTTCCAGGACACTCCGAGGAGGTCCACTTTCGCCTGGTATGAGTAGCTCACAATCGAGCCCAAGTAGATATCGGACACACCAGGAATCGCCGAGAGAGTTGCAGAGAGAAGTCCCCCTGTGCAGCTTTCCGCGAACCCGACAGTCTGCTTTCGCAAGCGAAGCTTTTCAATTACAGACTGCAGATTCTGCGAACTTACATTCATAGAATTTGTCCGATCGCCTGTGTTCCCAACCACGAGGTTTTCACATACAAAATCTGCAAAATTAAATTCGCTAGGATTCCAGCCGCGATGTCATCAGCCATAACGCCAAGTCCACCTTCCAGATTCCTATCTAAATATCCTATGAGCAGCGGCTTGGTGATGTCCAGCACTCGAAACAGTAAAAAGCCCAGTAGATAAGCCTGCCAGGTCATGGGAAGCCACGTCATCGTGATGACAAAACCCCAGACCTCATCGATCACAATCTCACCTGGATCGTCTTTCCCTAGATTCTTTGCGTGTGTCCCTGCCGCCCAAACCGCCACCGGAAGCAAAAGCAGAACAAATCCCATGATATAGAAAGGTCCAGCCCAATTGAGAAGGATGGCGAGCGGAATCGTCGCCAAAGTTCCGAAGGTTCCAGGGGCTTTCGGCGCTTTACCAACGCCTAAAAAAGTAGCAATCAAAGCTGCGGTTTTTTCCACGCCGACGAGGCTCGCCTAGTTCTTGGAGGGAGTCAAAAAATCGCGCGCTTTGATGCGCTCCAGAACTTTGACTTGGCTCCAATTCAGTCTCCATAATTCAAAACATGCACTCACTGCTTTTCCTTTTGGCTCAAGCCTTTCAAGCCAAGCCCATGAGACCTTTGAACGAAGGCCTGCGCCTGGTTTTAGCCCCGACTCTGCCTTCGTTGTTGCGTCTTCTTTTGGGCGGCCAGTGGGTGCTTCGCAATTCGCTGACCGAGCCCGGGAACTACAATCCCTTCTTTTCAGACGTGGATATGGCTTTGATCGTGTCGGATCACGAACAAAACGACAGGTTCGTCGCTGAAAAACTGCACCGGTATTTTCAGTTGAAGCGCTGGCTTCTGATGTTGGGCGAGATCGAGGTCTACTCAGCGAACGAGTGGGCGCAGAAACAAAGAATCTTGCGCGACCATGCGGATTTGATTCCGTACTCCCGATCCTTGCGCAAACTGAACTGGATGAATGCGGATTTTCAAAACCGGCCAAGCCGCTATCACCGTGCCAAAGCCCAGCGAGCTATCGAAAAATGCCGCCGTACTTTGGCAGCTAAGGAAAAGAAATTCCAAAATCTCGCCAGCCGGATTTTTCCAGCCGGAATTCCAGCCTTTGCAAAAGGCCGAATCGATTTCTACGAAACGGATGTAGATCCGCTGCTGACGATCAATTCGGAAATATTTTTTAAAATGGTCACCGGCGTGAATTACAAAGCTATTCCGCTTCCGAAAAACTCTTGGCTGGCATTTCGTTCACCTGTTTTACAGATGGAGCATCTCGAGTTCCGAGCCTATCGCCGATTTGCGGAAAAGCGTTGGACCATTCAGTCCGAGTGGTTGGACACAATTCAAGCCGAGCTTCAAAATTCTTAGTTAAATCGGCGAGCGGAAATCCAAGACGGAATTTCACGACCCATGATTGAATCCACCAAAGTCTTCGCTGTATTGAACGCAAGTCCAATTCCATGGCCGGTGTAACCACCCGCAAAGAAAATCGCCGGATCATCCGGGATCGAGCCCACCAAAGGCTCGCCATCTTTCGCAAAGCCCATCACGCCACCCCAACGATGGGTGACTTTCGCCGTTTGAAGTTTTGGCAGATATGTTTTCACAAAGTGATGCAAGGAATCTTGAATCAGGTCCGTGACGTGATCCGAATATCCAACTTCGGTTTCTTTTTCCATCTGACGGAATCCACCGATCAGCAGCTCGCCGGTCGGCGCCTGGCGGAAGTAATCCAGATAGAAATTCGCGTAGCAAGGGCCTTCCATAAAGCGCGGAACGGCTTCCATCATCAAGCACTGACCGCGAGTCGGGAAAATCTTGTCACGGAAGTAGGGATGCAGATTTGCTGAATAACCATTCAACGCCAACACCACCATCGAGGTTTCGAAATCACCCTTGTCAGTTTTCAGAATCTTCGTACCTTCAGCCGAGGTTTCGATCTTATAAGCTTCAACACTTTCAAAAATCGGCGCCTTCAATTTACTGCGGATCAAACCCAACAGCTCGACAGGATTTGTCGACGCATCGTCGAGATACTTGATCCCGCCCACGAAATTAACCGCACCCAAACGCTTCTCGACATCAGCTCCTTCCAAAATTTCATTCGGAATTTTCAGGTTTGTCATGATCTCGGAAACTTTTTTTAGCTCCGTAAATTCATTTGGCTGTGCCGCCAACGAGAAAGCGCCTTTTTTCTCGAACTGAATTTTGGATCCCTGGCCTTGAATGATTTCCTGTTCCAGCAAACGCAGGTTGGTTTCAGAGAATTTCCAGATCTCCACAGCTTGCTGCATGCCGTGCTTGTTGATCATGCGGTTGAAATGCTCGACAGAGCCGCAAGTGATAAAGCCCGCGTTGCGGCCGGAAGCTCCGAAAGCCACACGATGCTTTTCAACGATCGCGACTTTCAGAGATGGATCTTCTTTTTCCAGCCAGTACGCTGTCGACAGACCCGTGATGCCGGCGCCGACGATCACGACGTCGAAATTTTGCTTCGGTGTTTGAGAGCTGCGATCCAACCAAAAAGAAGTGCTCATAGGGCCTCCAGTTTTAAATACATTTCGACAGCCGTGCACTGGCACGGAGGTTTTCCGCATCTGGTGCAGTTGTAATTGACGTGTTGCCAGTAAAGCGGATGCTCGGCGATTTTTTCAAATCCCATTTTCTCCAGGTACTTGCTGGAGGAATTATTTGGGCTTTCTTTCCACGAATGGCAGACGATGCCTTTGGCGCCGATGCTTTTTAAAACTTCGATCGCTTTTTCGGAAAGCTTGCCGCCCCAACCTTGTCCTTGAACGGCGCTTGATAAAAACAAGGACTGAAAATAGGCCGTGTCTTTCAGCGGGTAAGGCCACTTGCTTTGAGTGAGCCCTTCGCCCTTGCCGTGGCTCCAGTTTCCTTGTGGGTAAGTGAAGCGCACGCCTTGGATTTTTCCATTCTCTTTCAAAAGGAACGAGCACATGCGGCCGTCTTTTTGCGATTTGCGGAAAATGTCTTCGATTTCTTCAAATGTGTAATAGCCGGAACCGATCTCACGATCCGTGAATTCTTTCAGCGCAGGCAGGTCGGAGAGCTTGAGCTCTTCGATGGCAGAGGAACCAGGTTTCGGCATGCCCTGTCCTAACCCAGCGGCCCTCTGCTTTCAATTATGATGTGATAAGTCATGGGGACAGCATTTAAAAATTTTGTAAAAGAAACAAGGACTTCTCGATTCGCCGCTTGCCGGCCAGTTCGCTCTGAGCCCAGCCTAATCGAAGCTCGAGCTGCTGGTCCAAATCGAAGGCCTGCTGGACACTGATTTTCGAGGATTCAAAGCTGGGATGACGGGTCCATTCCGCCTGAACCAGGCTTCGGATTTTGTCAGCCCAAAGGATCCATAGGCGAGAGTCCGCGCCAGTCACAAATTGAAAACTTCGATCTTGCTCGTCCTCGGCGCCCCCAACCGCCAAAACTGTCCAGCGAATGCGATCCGGCCATGGATCGACGCTGAGGCCGACGCGGGCTGTGGCCTGATTCTGAGTCGAATTAAAATCCCACGAATCGCCGCCGACCAGCACTCCCCAACTCATCGGGGTTTCAAATTCGGTCACGGGCCGGGTCGAAAGCGTCTCTAGGACTCGATAGCGGATCGGAACAATTTGCGATGATGTCGTCGCCCGCCAGCGAAATCCCAGGACTTCGAGATGACTGAAAGGCGGAACTCCATTCTGGTTGGAAAGCTGATCATGAAAGGCCGCCCTCAAGCCAAGGGTCATCGCCTTATTTTCTCGCTCTGAAAGTCCCGTCTCGATAGCGGACGAGTTGTGACTTTCATGAGGCGCTTTTAATGGCTGAGTGACTTGAAAACCGGAATCCTGTTTGCCACGACTGGCTTGTTCGCGCTTGAGATTGTAACTGAGACCTTTCCACTGCTCGTAATTTTCTAATTCTTTTAGCGCCACGAAATAATTGGCGGCCTCTAGGACCGGAGTGGCCAGCTCGGTCAGCCTCGTCTCTGACGACAGGTCTCTGATTTGTCGTCGCTGCTCGGAATTTAAAAGCCGAACTCGTTGGTTCCACTCGGTCTCAAGCGAGGGCCGATAGTGAAATTTGGAAACAATCGGAATCACTTTCTTCACGGTATCAAGTGGAATTACAAAAAACTCGTCATCCTTGGCCAGCTGCAAACCAGGACGACCGACCTCTAATACTTTCAAAATGAGGAACGAGCAATTGTCATCGAGAAAGTAGTAATCGACATAAGAGCTTTCCAGCTCGAGCAAATGATACACAACCCGGCGGACTTCTTCGGATGTGAAATTCAATTCGTATTCCCAGAGATCGCGGCCCTCGAGATGAGTATAGTCCTTGATCAACTGGTGATAGGGAAGCATTGCGAACTTGCCGGGGAAAAATCCCAACAGACCATAGAGTGCATACAGTGCGCCTTGCGTCCCGGAAGTGCGCGCCGAAAAATTGATCCCATAATCGAGAAGCTCTTGCCCGCCTTGATGAATCGGGTTTTCCAGTCTTAAAAATGTGTGGCCAAAACTAGAGGGTGCTGAATTCAAATATCCCGATGCAAAAATCAGCGAAATTTTTTGCGCGTTCAATCGCTTGAGCCACTCGTCTGAAAATGCGCAGGGTTTCAATCGGTCGGCTGCAACCGCCTTCATGCGCAGAAAAAAATCTCGTCTGGCCAAAAACCGGCATTGGGCCTTTGTTTGAGACTCGGCGGAACCCTCGAACATTTGCTGGTAATCAGTTTCCAGTTCGGCTTGCGGATTGCGACGCCCTTCGGAATTTAAGAAAAAATCTCCGCCTCGGATTTTGGATTCTAGACCAAAATCGCCTTTTTGCATGTGAAGGAGATTCCACCACTCGGCGGATTTGGACCACTTGTCAAAATCCTCTGCCGTCGGACCAGCCCAACCGGGCGCCGCCACCAGCAGAACAAATAAAAAAGCCAGCTTCATGACAGGCATCAAAGCTGGCTTTCTGTCGAATTTCAATCAACTTGCTGATTACAGCGAAGCGACCTTGCAAAGCTTCATGACTTCGTTGTCAGCAGCGACTTGGCCCTTCAGGTTTTGAACCATTTCTGGCGCCTTGGTCTCGGCCGACGGAACGATCTTTGCGAAAGATTGCTGAGTCATCTCGGCAAATGCCGCCTGGGCTTCCGGAGTTGCGCAACCATTCAAAGCCGCCAGCGTGTTCAGTTTTTCGCCTTTGCCTTGCGCCATTTCGCGAGACAAGTCGTCATGATTCACTTCGACAAAGTATTCCATTTCTTTGTCATTCTGAACCAAACCGCTCGACGAGCATCCTGAGGTTCCAGATGTGATACCGAAAGCCTGCGACAAGAAGCTGGCATTGGTTGTCGCCGCCAAAAGCTGCAAGCCCTTTGAGTTCTTCGAAATAACCAAGCTTCCCAAACCGCAACCCGCATCACCGGCAGCAAATGCAGCCGCACCGACCAGAGTCAAAATCACTGTCAAAATCAATTTCATACGTCCTCCTTGGGCCCTAAAAGGGCGATTCCTTGTTTGCCATAAAGTCCATTTATTAGACCCATTTAGGATGACTGGACGAGGCCTTTCTGTCTATAACATCCCTATGGAAAAGGCCTCTTCTCGACCTCGTCCCAAAGCTTCTGCCCGAAACAAGATGATGGACTATTTGGCACATCGCGACCATTCAGAAAGTGAATTGCGGCTAAAGCTTAAGGACGACTTTACAGCTGGTGAAATTGATCTGGCCATCGAGTTCGCAAAAGAAAAGGGCTGGGTTCCGAATTCGGAAGAAGATCTTCGCGCCCTTTCCGAAAAAACAGCCGAGGTCCTGAAGCGCAAAGGCAAGGGCCAGCACTACATCAATCAATACCTCGAGGAAAAAGGTCTGGCTCCGGTCGCGGTGGATTCCCTGGAAGAGCTTGAAAAAGCCCGCCAGCTTGTTGAGAATAAATTTTCCGATTTAAGCAAAATGAATGAAAAAGAAAAGGCCAAGGCGGCAAGATTTTTAGCCTCCCGCGGTTTTGACGAGGAAACAGTTCGAAAGGTTATCTATGAGTAAGCTGAGCAGCTCTGACATTCGCAATAAGTTCATCAAGTACTTCGAAAAAAACGGGCACACACATGTCGCCAGTTCTTCGTTGATTCCGGAAAACGATCCGACCTTGATGTTCGCAAATGCGGGCATGAATCAGTTCAAGAATACTTTCCTGGGTTTAGAAAACCGTCCTTACAAGCGCGCTGTCTCTTCGCAGAAATGCGTTCGCGCCGGTGGCAAACACAATGACTTGGAAAACGTTGGATTCACGGCTCGTCACCACACATTCTTTGAAATGTTGGGGAACTTTTCCTTCGGCGATTATTTTAAGAAAGATGCCATTCGTTTTGCTTGGGAATTTCTGACGAAAGAGTTGGGTATACCCAAAGAAAAACTTTATGTGACCGTCCACTTGTCGGACGATGAAGCGGCCGACATCTGGCATCAGCAGGAAGGAATTCCTCGCGATCGTATTTTCCGCTTTGATCAAGACAACTTCTGGCGCATGGGTGATACCGGCCCTTGCGGCCCTTGCACTGAAATTTTCTACGATCACGGCCCACACGCTGGCCGCGAGACAGATCCCTTCAAAGGCATTGCGGCTGGCGAAGATCGCTTTGTCGAAATTTGGAACTTGGTTTTCATGCAGTACTTTGAAAGTGCACCGGGAAAACTGGAACCGCTTCCAAAACCTTCAGTCGACACAGGTTCAGGTCTCGAGCGTGTTGTGGCAGCGATGCAAGGCAAGCTGAACAATTATGATACGGATTTGTTCTGGCCAATGATCACGAAGGCCGCCGAGATCTCTGGGAAGATAAATCTTCTGCCAGAAATCGAAAAGTTGAACAATGAGGGCGTGAACAGCAAGATTTCAACTGAAACTCGTCAACAGATTGCAGCTCTTCGAGTTGTCGCCGATCACGTGCGCTCGTCTTCATTCTTGATTGCAGACGGTGCTTTGCCATCAAACGAAGGACGTGGCTATGTTCTTCGCCGCATTCTTCGCCGTGCGATTCGCTTTAGCCAGATGCTATCGGGCGGAACTCCGTTCTTGCCACAGATCTCGGAAGTTCTAATCAAGGAGATGAGTGGCGTTTATCCCGAGCTCAAACAGCGCCAGGATATTATTCTGACCACTTTGAAAGACGAACAAGAGCGCTTTATGGCGACCCTGGGAACAGGAACGACCATCCTGAACCAAGAACTGGGTAAGCTGAAATCGAAAAATCAAAAAGAGCTGCCAGGCGAAGTCGTCTTCAAACTCTACGACACTTTCGGTTTCCCAGCGGATCTGACTCGCTTGATGGCGGAAGAGCAAGGCTTCACTGTCGATGAAAAGAAATTCGACAAGGAAATGGAAGCAGCTCGTGAAAAAGCTAAAGCCAGCTGGAAAGGCAAAGGCATTGGCACCGACCAGGCCCACCTGATCCAGCTTGCTCAAGAAGCTCATGATGCTCACAAGGCGACCACTTTCTCTGGATACGAAACGACTTTGGACAAGGGCCAGATCCTGCTTCTGTCGGATGGAACGAAGACCGTTTCATCTTTGAAGCAAGGTCAAAGCGGCGTTGTCGTTTTGGATCGAACTCCATTCTACGCTGAAGGTGGTGGTCAGGCTGGCGATCAAGGTTTGATCCGCACCGCGAAAGCGACTGTTCGCGTACACGACTGCACAAAGCAGAATGAAGTTTTCTTGCACCACGTTTCCGTTGAAAGCGGCGAGATCAGCAAGAACGAAACTGTCACAACCGAAGTTTTCTCCAGCGAGCGCCGTAACACAGCGGCCAATCACTCGGCCACTCATCTTTTGCACTCGGCTTTGCGAAAAGTTCTGGGCACACATGTGACCCAGGCTGGACAGCTGGTTGATGCGAATCGTATTCGTTTCGACTTTACCCACGGGAAAGCCGTTTCTGCAGAAGAGCTGGAAAAAATGGAAGAATTGGTGAACAACGAAGTTTCCAAAGCTGTTCCTGTTATCTCGGCCGTGATGAAGCACAAAGAGGCGATTGCTTCGGGTGCGATGGCTTTGTTCGGTGAAAAGTATGGCGATGAAGTCCGCGTTTTAAAAATGGGCGACTTCTCGACCGAACTTTGCGGTGGAACTCACGTGACCAATACAGCTCAGATCCGCTTGTTCAAGATCGTTTCTGAAAGCGGCGTGAGCGCCGGCGTTCGCCGTATCGAAGCTTTGAGCGGCGATATCGCTGTCAAGTATGTCACATCAGCCTTGAAAGATTCTTTGGATGCTCGCCGTGCAGCGGGAATGGATATCGCTTGGGATAAGATCGCAAGCCACCAGGCCGGCACACTGGTCGAATTCATCGAAAAGAAAAAAGATGAAATCAAAACCTTGGAAAAAGAAATCAAGAAAATCCAAGGCGGATCGATCAACGTTGACGAGCTGGCTGGCAAAGCGAAGACCTTCAAGTCTAAAACCGGCACTTCGAAAATCGCCTTTGCCGATTTGTCTTTGGATGACCGCGAAGTCTTGGCGCAAGTTACTGACCATTTGAAAAACAAGATCCAATCCGGCGTCGTTATCGTTGTCGGCCAAGGAACTGGAACCCATCCACTGATCGTCTCTGTCAGCAAAGACCTCAATCCCGAGATCTCGGCCGGCAATCTTCTAAAGGAACTGGCGCAAGTGATGGGCGGTAAAGGCGGCGGACGTCCTGACTTTGCTCAAGGCGCAGTCCCTGATCGCAGCAAGCTGGCAGCAGCCATGAAAAAGGCTGAAGAGCTCGTCGGAATTCATTAAAACGATACACTGATGTCCGACGACCGGACGTCAGTTTCAAAAGAATTATCACCTGTTAGAAATCTGATATTGCAGAAATGAAAAAGCGACCTCACGGTCGCTTTCCGAGAAACGGACTTCTCCTCTCCGCGAGAGAGGAGGTTTTATGCCTAACGAGCATAAAATAGATCGGTTGATTTCAAAGAAAACTCGAGAGCGCTTGGAGTTTTACTTCTTGTTGCTTGAGATTCTTTCTCTATTGATACTGATTTTGGAAAGATTCAAGGCTTAAGTCGGGCTTTTCGTATCTGTGCAGCGGACTCAACATCCGCGAAGAGAACGTCATGGTTGACGGTGATCGTGGGGTCACTCACCTAAATAAGGATTGAAAAATGGCCCGACGAAGACTTTTTCTGACAGATCAACTTCCTTTCCATGTGGTTGCCAGAACCAAGGATCGCCAGTGTTTCGAACAATCGCTGGAACAGATTTGGGTTTCCATCGCACCTCTTCTTTACTTCATGACCTTGTCTTTTAATGTGCGCATTCACGCCTTCGTTTTGATGAGCAATCATTTTCATATGCTGGTCTCGGCTTCTGAATCCAATGTGGCTCCGGCTGTTGAATATCTGATCTCCAATATCAATCAAGCCGTTTCGAAGAAAGAAACCGAGCCTCTGTTTGATGGATCCTACCAAGCGACCATGATCAAAAGCCGGGTCTACTACGAACATGCCTACAAATATGTTTATCGAAATCCGGTGGAAGCCAAGATGTGTGATCGCGTGGAAGATTATCGTTATTCTACATTGCGAGGAATTTTGGGGTTCGGTCCGCTGACTTTTCCTGTGATCGACAATATGAGTGCGATTCCGGATGCACAAGGGCATCTCAATTGGCTGAATTCGCCGTTCCCGTCAGCTGACTTTTTGGAAGAGCTTCGCGAAGCAATGAAGCGTCCTGAATTCAACTTTGAATCGGACACCCATTTTTCGAATTAACTTTTACAGGCTTTCAACCAAAGCTTTGGACCAAGCTTGCAGTTGTTTGGCTTTGTCGCCGCAAAGATCCGTTGGCGCATCACAGCCGTTGGTTTCCTCGCCCAAGCGGACTTCTTGCCCTTGGCCGATCATCGTTGCGTACGGATAGCGATAGACCATGGTGCACATTTGATCTTCTGAAGCTTTGTCTTCGGTCACCGGAACGCAGACTTCAGCGCCGCTCAAAATACCTTGCAGAGATGAAGATTGCTCGGCTGTCAGTTGGAAAGACTGATTCAAAGCATTGCCGGCCGGATCGAAGGCCGAGATCTGACCGCTGGCCACATCCAAATCCAGGAAGCGCGCGCGTTTGAAATCCCACATCGACAAAGTCTGGAAAGTACCGATCGAGTATTTGTTGTATTGCTGATTGGCGCGGGGGGCGACGCCAGAAAGTTCCTGAGAAACAGACTCTGCCGGCGGCTTGCCGCAGTTCTGAAAGAAGATGATCATAAATAGACCGAGACTTCCAAGTACGGTGTACTTTCTCATAACTCACTCCCCAGACCTTTTTATCGGTCTTTTTCAGTATTTCATTGAGTTACAAGGATTTAAATAACAATCAATCACTGTCTCATCTTGAGATTCTAGAAGTTTAACACCCCTTCGACGAAGTCCAATCATTTCGCTTTCATTTTTTCGCTGTCAAAAACTTCGACTACGGCAAGTAGACACCCGCTTTCATTGGATTTTCAGTTGGCGGTTAAAAATTGACCGCGCCTTTGAGAGATGAAAAATTGCTTTCATCAAATGTACTCAAAAAAGGAGAATTTATGAAAAGTCTGATGGCCCTGATTTGCCTGCTGGCGGCACCTGCCTTTGCTCACATCGAAAAAGGTGTTCACCAAGGTACAACCGAAACTGGTGAAGTTTGCAGCCTAACCGCTGGCGAGCAAACATTCGTCAACAACAAGCAACACCCACTGAACGAGCGAATCGAAATCCAAGTCGGTAACGACACGTTCTCTGTCGGCCATCCGCCTATCGTGGATACGGCTCAACCCATCGCTTTTTTCAATCATGATCAGTTCCAGGGGATCTTGGCGACAAACACAGGTGCGACGGCAATTGTGATCAACATGGTTCACACGGATGAAAAAGAAGGTCCCGATTCTTACACTTTGATCACGCACAACTGGCGCGCCAATCAGGCCACTAAAGTAGTCTGCAGCGGCCTGACTTTTAAGCCTTAACTAAAGCGATCGAAACCCATACCCCAGCGGAGCCCAATGGAAAGTCTCGGACTCTTCTTCCAGGGTCTGCTGGCGGCTGATCTCGTCTTGCAGTGCCTTGACCGTGTTTCGGCAATTTTGAAGAGCGTAAATCTGACATTGCGAGCGGTTTAAAATATCCTGAAACGGAGCTGGATCGCCTCCGACTTGCAACATTCCCAAAGTGATTTTGGCTTTTTGGCCCACCAAGAATCTTTCGATTTCCGGCAACTGCGCTTGGCTGTTGAACATGATTTCGTAGGATGGGCTGTCGCCATTCCCCATTCGCAAAGCCCCAGGACCGACCGCCGAAATTTTCATGACGATGTGATAGCTCAATCCCAACATCGCAGTGGAGGTGTAGGTTGCGGAATGATCCAAAGGCTGGGCTCCGCATTCCGGAATCCATTGATTCAATGAACGCATTGTTAAAGTCCGGCGCCAAATTCGGATCGACAGATCAGAGGCATCATACAATGCTTCGCCATCCACCCGAGCAATCAGATCTGCCATTTTTGCAACCTCAGGGATCCACTGAGCCTCGTCATCCTGATTTTTAAAATAGTCGATGTCGTAGGGAAGAACAGTGAAATAGGCATCGGCACGTTTGAGAATTTTTCGGCTCAAAGTACCAAAGGAAGAATCGCTCCCAGCATACGGCCATTGCTCGATCGCGCCCGTCATGCAGGATTTTTCAGACTGCAGAAACTTCGGCCACTGCAAGCCCAAGTTCGTGTCCGAGTCCAAGACCACCCGGCCCAAAGCTTCGGATACAGAAGCAACACCAGCTGGCGCCAGGAAGTTTGTTGGCACCACAACCAGCGCGGACAGAAAAGTTTTTCCCTTCATGTCTTCGGGAACCACAATATCAATTGGCTGACGATTTGGTGATTTGTCACCATCGCCACCGGATTTCGACGAGCAACCGAAATTCAACAGCAAAAGTCCAAAAGCAGCGAGCAAAAACTTTTTCATAGCGCCTCCATGTGGCTTAACATCTTTCAAGCCCCCTGAAGAAATATGCGCCGACAGAAAGCCTTGCAAGCGTGGAGTTTCAAAGCTTTTTCGATTTTATTGAAACTTGAAAATTTGAGGCAAAATAGAATTGCGCCCCCAGACAAAGGAGGCGAAATAGGGCCGAAATTTCATCCGACATCAATGCGATGCGGCCCCATGCATGGCACCACTCGCCCGCTTCTCTGGGGGTTTGCCATGGATAATTCGGTGGCTCATGTGCTCGTAAAACGAAATCGGATCCACAAGTTTCGCCACACTCTGCGCTACTACCGTCGCCAGCATCAATCCCATAATCACGTCGTGGGAATCGGTCATCTCCAGCACCAAGATCAAAGACGTAAACGGAGTTCTCGTCACACCTGTCAAGAAAGCCGCCATGCCCGCCAAAATCCAAAGCTGATGATGAAAGCTGCTGTCAAAACTGCTCAACCATGAGCCAAAGGCCGCACCTGTTGAAAGAGCGGGCGCGAACACTCCGCCGACAACCCCACCCGCATAGCTTAATAGATTTCCAAATCCTCGAACGAATCCCAGCGAAACCGAAGCTGTTGTGTCCGAATCTGACAACAATCCAACGATCACATCTCGTCCCGAACCCAAAGCATTGCGGCCAAAGACAGAGATCAGCGCTGCTGCTCCCAATCCCAAACAAAAGGTCATCAAAATTTTTCCGGGCATTTTCAGACGAGAGCGCCAGTCGGCCAAGGCCACAACCGCAGATCCAAACAATGCTCCTAGCCCACCGATCAGGGCTGCCGCCAAGATCATCAGGCACAGCTCTCCAAATGCGGGCGTCGACCATGCGAACTTTCCAAGATAGCGATAATTCCCCATCAGTGCCTGCGCCAGCAGTCCAGCGATGATGACGGCATGAAAGACGAAAGTTCGAATGTAGCTGATATGAACTTTGGCCAGCTCTTCAATTGCAAAAATAATTCCGCCCAAAGGAGTATTGAAAGCCGCCGCCAGCCCCGCAGCACCGCCAGCCAAAATCATGGGTTGCAGATCCGGAGCTGGTGCATTCTCATCCCGGCGATTCCAAATCCGGTGCGTGAGATTGAAAATCGCTGATGCGATTTGCAACATTGGACCTTCACGTCCCGTGATTCCACCAGCTGCCACACAAACACAAGTGCCCAGAAACTTGATCACAATCACTTTGAGGCTTAAAAGTTTTCCCAGCAAAGTTGTCGGAGCACGACTGACTTCGACGGCTGCAAAAAGTTGCGGAATTCCGCTTCCATTGGCCAAAGGAGCAAACAAAATCGCAAGCCCCGCCGACGCTACCATTCCCACTGGGACGATCGCAAAGGCTAACATGGGATTTTGATCACACCAGGCAAAGGCCAGTTTTTCGGACCAACCGAAGGCCTTCGCAAACAAGGCGGCGACCCCGGCGGTGATGGCAGCGGCGATCCAATAAGGCAACATGCGTTTGGAAGAAGATTGGAGCAAGGCCCAGTGAGTACGAACGGAACCAAGAACAGCAGGCGCTTTCATCAGATGACCTCGATGTGGAATATGAGAGATTTATGTCATCTTAATCCCAAGGTCATTTTGGGGTGCATCGAAACGGTGCAGCATAGGCCTTAACTTGTTATGAATCAGAAACTCGACTGGATCTCGAAGCCCTTCCCAAAATCCTTTGCCGGGCGATACGCTAATGAAGCCCTCTCAATGAACCAACCGGGCCTCGAGGAGTCTAAAAAATGAAATCTCTGATCTTGCTTGCCACCTTTATTGTTCTTGGAACCTCTGCTTTTGCCAGCGAAACCAAATGCAAGTCCGGCTCGGACGAGCGCGTTTTGAAAATTTCCGATGTTCAGGGTGGCTGCAATCTCGAATACACCAAAGCTGGCAATACCAGCTCGGTGGCGACTCAAAAAAATGGTCAGACAAAATGCGAAGAAGTTCGCAACAAGATCAAAGAAAAGCTCGCAGCCTCTGGCTATCAGTGCGAAGAAGCTGCGGCTTCAGGAAACTAATCCGCCATCAATTAGCGTGGCGGAATATTGACGTGATCGTAGATATCAAGCGAAGCGCCTCGTCGGGTCACGTAAAAGTTTCCACGAGTTCGCGGTGGTAGCACGCTTGCAACAGCTTCTTTCGAAAACGTCACCAGATTCAAGTTTTGCAACATCCGGCCGGACGAGTACCAAGTGATGGTCGCCGGCTGTGAATCCGCCACCGCATAGTAAGTCTCGGCACCGACCTCGTGATATCCAATGATCGTCATCGCATGATAGACGTTATCAAAAGTCACTGGCCAGTGCTGATCCAATGACAATTCGATCCAAGACAAAATTTTCGCCTGATCGAGACGGTAACCCCAATATCGCTCGTTCAAAAATTTCGCCCAGCCAAACTGGTTATCCGTCACGGGCTTCACCAAAACCATCGATTCGACTTTGTTATGAGAGTCAAAATCAGTTCCCAAGACTTTCGATGCTGTCTCGGCAATTGAAATCTGCTGACCCTTCCACTCGGTCGTCATCACAGGCTTGCCATAATATCGATTCAGATAATCGACGATAAAGGCCTCGGCCTTGGCTTCATCTGTTTCGCCAAGAAGATACTCTTTCGCCTGCGAGAAAGACATCAAAGTCGCATCCACCGGAGGACGCTCTTCATTCATAAACGGTAGACCTGTTCGCACTTCAGCTGGATAAGCATAGGTCACCGACGGCTGCACGGTCTCGACACCCTTTAAAAGCTTTCCGTGTTTCAGGAAAGATTCCCAGTACTCGATTTGCCAGGCACCCTCATAATCGCCCAGGTAAAAATCACCCTTGGTTTTAAAGACAAACTTCATGCGCTCGTAATCGAGCCAATATTTCACATCTTTTTCGATATTGATCAGAACCTTTTCCGACGAGCGCTCGAGAGCCCGCGCTTCCAAAAGATGACTGGTCGCATAGGACCAGCAATGGGCCGTATCGGCCTGATCCCGAACGGTCATCAACGGAATCGACGTTTCCGCCAAACCCAAAGAGCTCACAACCAAAATGGCAAGCATAGCGATGCAAGATAGACTTCGTTTCATTGACACTCTCCTTGTGTGAAACTTCGCCATCAATGATCAAAATAAAAAACCGGAATTTCAATAACTGCTGTCAATTGATGCAGCCAGTTTAGGATAATGCTGCGGACAAAAATAAAAAGGGCCCGGTGTATCGGCGGGCCCTTTTTAGGTCACCTATCTTTTATTGTCCCCGGATCCCCCTATTTCTTAACAGTGATTGAAGCACTCCATGCTGAAGAGTTGCCAGCCGCATCCCGGGCTCGCACTTGATATGTGAAAGTTCCGCGGCCTGGGCTGTCCGAGAAAGAGTTGGATGAAGTCGAGCTCGACAACATCACTCCGTTTCTCATGACATCATAGGCAACGACAGCCACGTTATCCGTTGCCGCTGACCAAGCCAGCTGCACAGATCGGCCCTTGGAAGTCGAATTTCGCAATCCCAATGGTACGCTTGGAGCAATTCCGTCGATCACGTATTGGCCTGAAACAGAACCGGCATGCAATGCTTGCCCTGATGGATCCGAAGATGCGACCGAGAAAGAGTACGTAGCAGATGCTGCCGCAGTCGAACTTGTTACATCAACGCGAACAGAGCCGCTCGCACCTGGAGCCAGAGTCAAAGACGCTGGAGTCACCGTCGCACTCAATTCTGTCGGCATCATACCAGCCATGTTAAAGCTCGAGCTGTTGCAAAAGCCGCCATCACGATTTGTCAAAGTCACCGTGTAAGATCGCGTTTGTCCCAAAGTCGCACCCTGCATAGAAGGTGTAATTGAAAGGCTTGGAGCATTGGCCACGCACTTACCACTCACTGTGAAATTGATCGAAGTTGCTGTGTGACTGTTCACACTTACGCTCATTCCAGAAGCTGGATCCGTGTAAACTCCGCCATCGGTTAAAGCCGCCAAGAAGTCCGAGTATCCGCCGGTCGCGGTGTGGATGTTCAATTTGTCGACGTAATTCGCGTTCAAATTCGAGTCGTATCCCATGCGCTGACGGAACGAGAGGTAAAAGTAGCCACCATTTGTTGGATTAGCCACTTTGATCACCATTGGCAAAGACACCGCAGCTGGATCTGATTCCAATGCTGTAATTTCATACGTACCGACTCCGGCCACAACTGTGCGGCTGGATGGCAACCAGCCCATCAAATCCATATGAGCCGCATTCAGCATGCGAAGGCCGTAACCGCCGTAACCCATGATATCGGAAACATCTCCGTACTCGGCGCCGTTCGCACGCGCGTGGTGCATTCCAATGTTGTGTCCCAACTCGTGGGCCGAAACATCGGGCATGTTACAGTACTCACCTTTGATCCAAGCAGTGCCACTCCCGAGCATTCCCATACCCGCCCAACCGCATGCAGATCCAGTCGGCAAAATATAAACGATATTGTTAAAGCCAGAAGTCCCGATTCCCATCTGACCAGCTGCTTGCAAAGCCAGATTTCCCCATGTCGAGTAATCGCAAGCACCCGCTGAATTCACATTGATTTTAATATGCTCGTAGGTGACTCCGCTAAATGACATCGACGCATTCGAAGCATCTCGGTACATATAGTTGATCGAGTTCGATGGATTGTTGAAAAAGAGATCGTTCACTTGGGTGGCCGAGCACTTGGCAACATTGTCATTTGAATCCGTGATCAGAACCAATGTCTTACGATCCCCACTCACCGCTGCTGCTGCCACTCCACCGGTCGATCCACTTGTTGTTGTCGATCCATTGGCTGCCGCGAACTGAGCTTCTTTCTCATTCACCATAATATCTGATGGTGAAAACTGCTTACCGCGGATCTTCGCCTTTTGGCGCTTGGTGAATCCATATGGAGCCGAGCCTTTAAAGTGCAGCTCGTATCGAGCGCCCGTCTGATCATCGATCAAAAAAATCTGACGAGAACTTTTCTGTCCTTTGAAATCGTCAGCTTGAATGGCTTCGATAGTTCCAGACACCGTGACATATTGAGGAGCAAACCCACTGTCATCATGTCCTTCGTGTGCGTTGGCCATAGCACTGAGGAAAATCATTCCATACAGCAAACACCAACATGAAAAATTCCACTTCATACATCCCCCCGGATATAACAATCGAGGTGAATTGCAACGACGATACCCAGCGAACTTCAGTAACACTTTGAATTTATTGAGGTTTATTTGTGGTTCAAAACGCGACTGTGTTGATATGTTGGATAGGCGATTGAAGATTACCGAGTTGTTCCTGGAATTTAGCGCCGATGTCGACAAATAAAGTCTGACCAGCTTCTGAACACCTCAGATCAAAATGAGAAATTGATTCTGAAATTTCGACAGCTGTCGAATCCGTGATGAAGATTCGCCTGTCCTATTTTTCGAAAGTCCTTTGTTGCCAAGGCTTTAGAAAAAAACGTCTCACGGAATGTCCGTTGCTTTGAAGGAAGTCGTCAAACAAACAAAGCGAGGACCAAATGAAATCAGTTTTACGAGCACTCTTATTTTGTTCGATGATTTTCGCCCAGACAAATTCGATGGCTGCAGTCGGTGATGAGGCCACGGTCATGCACGGAGCCCCAGAACCAAAAATTTTCAAAAATCGTCAGTCTGCTGGCCCTTCTGGCCCATCCAGTCCTCAGCTTGTCTACCACAATGGTCCGGTCCTTCACTCGGCCCGCACTTACGCAATCTTTTGGGGTCCCGAGTGGAGCAGTCCTACTTTTGCCGGCGATAAAATCACAGGCATGGATCGATTCTTCAATGGCTTCGGCGGATCCCGCTACGCCAACACGTCGACTGAATTCTACGACAGCACAGGCACGATCACGGCCAATGCAGCCTACCAGGGACATGTGTTGGATTCATCTGCAGCTCCAAATCGAGCAGCAAAAACATCGGCCATTATTGATGAGGCTTGCAAGATGAGCTCAAACAATCCAGATCCAAACGGAGTCTACTTTGTCTTCACATCAACAAAAGCTGGAAACGTGAACTACTGCGCCTGGCATAGCTGGGGAACATGTTCGAACGGGGCCAAAATTCAAGTCGCTTACATGCCAAATCTGGATGGAGTTGCTGGTTGCGACCCGCAAGATAATGCTTCTGGAAACTCACAGGGCTTAGCGGCGGTCGCCAACGTCACCGCACACGAACTTGTTGAAGCGATCACCGATCCACGCGGCACTGGCTGGTACGATTCTTCAGGGCAGGAAAATGCCGACAAGTGTGCTTGGAGTTTCCCGGCAGGAGATGGACTGTCGACTTTGTATGATGGATCCAAATTCAAAATCCAAATGACCTGGTCAAATTTGGCCTACGCAAACAAAACAGGACTTGTGAACCGAAACGGCCAATTGGGCTGCGTCTATTAGATCCCAATAGATCCCAATCTCTTAGCTCCCCCCAAAAAGAAATCCCGATAAGCAAAGCTTATCGGGATTGTCGTCCGAACCAAAAATTTCATCTAAAAAAGAGGCCCACTAGAGGACGAAGCCACCAGAAACCAGTCTCAATTATTTCCAGGGTACAAAAAACAAAAGGCCCGGGAAATCCCGAGCCTTTCGTGAGTTTTTGAATAAACTCGAAACGAATTAACGTTTTGAGTATTGGCCACGTCGGCGAGCGCCGCGCAAACCGTA
>CBIHPB010000021.1:0-19261 GCA_966211485.1 uncultured Bdellovibrio sp. | reverse complement strand
CTATTCCCTCTTCAGTCTCAAAACAGCTGGGCATTTAGTCAATGACGCAATTTAAAACCTGACAACAGGATCATGGACTCGGCTTTCGTATGGCTCGCCAAAATTTTACTTTTGCCTGATCTCCTCTCCTCTACCCGACCCCTGGTATTTTCAGATTTCCCCTTTACAGTCCCACCACTTTTCCCTCAGACTTTAAGGAAGGCATCTGCCTTGTGAACCAAAGTAGGACCAAGCTTGGGCAAAAACATCGTCTTCCTCGCTGACGGATCTGGAAATAGCGGCCAAGCCGGCAAAGAAACCAACGTCTTCAAACTTTCCAAAATGGTCGATACTTCAAATCCCTCTAAGCAAATTGCCAAATACATCGTCGGCGTCGGAACGGAAAGCAATTTCCTGCAAGCCAAATTCAACTTTTTCACCGGCCAAGGCATCACCAAAAATATCCTGGCCGGATACCGATACCTCAGCGAAACCTATCAGCCCGGCGATCGAATTTTCCTTTTCGGATTCAGCCGCGGAGCCGCCACCATTCGCAGCCTGACGGGTTTGATCAATGATGTGGGCTTACTTCCGGTCGAGCGGCTGGACAAAATGGATGACGCCTACGAAATCTACCGCCTCACCGATAAAGCCGAGCGAGACCAGAAAGCACTTCAGTTCATCGAAGCCAACAAATCCTATAAGCCCGAGATTTATTTCGTCGGCGTATGGGACACGGTCGCCGCCATCGGCCTTCAGGTTCCGTTCCTCAATCAGGTCGTCAATCTGTTTCAGAAAATCCAGCACAAGTTTCACAATTTCACCCTGGTGCCCTTGGTCCGACACGCCAGACATGCCATCGCCATCGACGAAAAAAGATTTTTTTTCTCTCCCGTGCTGTGGGATTCGCAAACCGATCCGCACCAAACGCTGAAGCAAGTCTGGTTCGCAGGCGTTCACAAAAATGTCGGCGGAGGCTGGATTGAAGATCACGCCCTCTCTGATATCGCACTTCAATGGATGCTGGACGAAGCCATCCCAACCGGTCTTCGAATCGATCCCAAGCACTTGGTTCGGATTTCGCCAGACGCGATGGGGAAAAAGCTTCGTCAAAATTTTTTCGTGTTCAACCCACTGATCAGCAAAAACCGATCCTGGAATTCCACCACTCAAGGAAAACCCATGATCCACGACAGCGTCCTTGAGCGAAGCCAAAAAGACCCTGGTTACCGCCCCTGGATTCTCAAAGAAAGCTATGACATCTTTGAGCACAAGCTTCACGAAGTCCTTGCTCACGTCGATTGATCAGTTAAACTTAAAACCATGGCAGACCCACAAGGTAGACCCAAACCTCACTCCGTCGCAATCGTCGTTGACCCCAACTTTGGCCAACAATTGAACGATCTCTGCAAGCGCATTCATGTCTGGTTCTGTGGCTCGGAAGCGAATACCGCTGCGGCCGAAAAAATTCTCGAGAAATTCGATCCAGCCATGGCGTCTTTGGATTCAGGTGTCACCGGCTTTAAATATGATGCGGCCGATACAAAAGAAAATATCTTGCTCGATATTCTGGCCACCGTGGACGAGCATCACAATCACCTTTCCCACGATCCCACATGGACGACCATGGAAATTTTCGGCGTCCCACTCACGGAAGTGATCCGAGAGACTCTCGAGAACGACTATGGCTGTGATGAATTTACTGAAAATGCCATGGGCTTTATCGCCAAGCGAAAGAACTGGAGCGCACTTCACTAGTCCCTCGCGATTAATGCGCGTCCGTTACGACTTTCGCAGGCCCCAGACGAAGTTTCAATCGCCACAGGGGAACGACCGCAATCCCCAGGATCATCATCATAATAAAGACCAGCTGCAAAAAGGTCAGCATGAAGACTTGGTTTTGCACTTTAAAGTACAGGGCCTTCATCGCCGCACTGTCAGGCAGGGCAAACCCCACATCGGTCAAAAATTTGCTGCTCATCCCCTGGGTGGATTGGGCCGCAAAACTTTGCGCATTGGAATTGAAACTTTCTACTTTGGCCATCATATCGGTGTAGTTTTGATGAGTGCGGAAATTCAAAATGGTCGCGACCATCGCAATCCCCACACTGCCACCAATCTGACGGAATAGATTCAGCAATCCCGCCACCTGCCCCATCGCCCGGCCCGTGTATTGACTTAAGATCGACGAGTTGATCGGAACGAACAAGAATGAAAGTGCAAGCCCCCGCATATACAACGCATTCATCACGTCACTTTTCGACGACAGCGGAGAGAATCCGGACATAATGAACAGACAAAGTTCAAGTCCGACAAATCCGATAATAATCAAAACCTTCGGATTTTTCCCCGACTGCATCAGACGCCCAATGATCGGCATCATGGCCATGGTCACCAGCGAGCCTGGGATAAACATCTCACCGATTTGGGTGGCGTCATAATGATAAGCACGGCCTAAGAAAATCGGCAGCAAAAAGACGATGCCATACAGGAAGAATCCCAGCAGCAGCATCAAGGTCACGCCACTTTGCACGATTTTATCTTTGAACAATCGCACATTGATAATTGGGTTTTCAACTTTCAGCTCCCACCAAACAAAGGTTGGAAGCGCAATGATTGCAATGATGGAATTGATAATAATTCCAGTCGACGAAAACCAATCATCGGCCTCTCCACGCTCGAGAACATATTGCAAGCAGCCGATACCCATCACCAGCAAAGCAAGCCCCATGGTATCCAATTTCGGTTTCGCTTTTTCAGGTGCGCCTTCAACCTTTTTCAAGTGTTCAGGCTCACGAATCACAATCAATCCCACAAACAAAGCCAAAAGTCCCAGTGGCAAATTGATATTAAAAATCGAGCGCCAGCCAAAGTGATCGGTCAGATACCCACCCATCACTGGTCCCAAAGCAGGCCCCACCATCACACTCATCCCGAAGACCGCGCCGGCCATGCCGGCTTTTTCTTTCGGGAACTGCTCGTAGATCATGGTCTGCGAAGTCGGCAAAAGCGCACCACCGGCAAGCCCCTGAAGAATTCGGAAAACGGTCAGGAAGAAAAGATTCGGAGCAAATCCGCAAGCCACCGACGTCGCGGTGAAAAGAATAATACAGCCCAGATAATATTTCCGGCGCCCAATCGTTTCACTGAGCCAAGCGGAAGCCGGCAGCACGATCGCATTGGCAATCGCATAACCCGTCACGACCATCGAAATATCTTCTAAGGTCGCACCCAGATTTCCCATCATTGTCGGAAGTGCGACGTTGACGATCGAGGCATCGATGATTTCCAAGAGCGATGCCAGCACCGCTACAAAGATAATCAGTTTGGATTCGCGACTTAAAGCCATTTTGGAATCATCCTCTATGCAACATCATCAGCAAAACAACTAGTGGATATGCACTTTCACCAAGGCCGAAAGCCCTGCTTGAATGCGTTCGTACTCGTCCGCTGTCATATTCAAAAATTTAATTCGCACCGGCACACGCTGGACGACTTTGGTAAAGTTTCCGGTCGCATTGTCCGGCGGAAGCAGCGTGAACGTCGAGCCCGTGGCTGAACTGATGCTTTCCACTTCGCCGGTGAAAGATTCACCAGAAATTGCATCGATTTCGATATCGACTTTTTTGCCGACGATCACTTTCGAGATGTCTGTCTCTTTGAAGTTAGCAAGCACCCAACGACTGTCCGAGCTCACAAAACCAACCAGCGGGGCGCCGGGACTAGCGAGCTGCCCCACCTCTGCTGATTTCCGAGCCACAATCCCATCGCTGGGCGCTTTCACTTGAGTATTTTCGAGATTAAGTTCCGCCTGAACAAGTTTGGCCTGAGCAGAATCATACTTCGCTTTAACCTCATTGTAGGCCGCGGTTGCCGAGTCAAACTGCTGAGATGAGACCACCGATTGAGAATAAAGGTCTTTGATCCGGCGGTAGTTTTTCTCGGCATCGTTTTTTCGTGCGTCCAGCGACAGCATTTCGCTTTTCGCTGAATCTGCCAAAGACTGATAATCACGGCTGTCGATTTGCACCAGCACATCGCCTTTCTTCACTTTTTGTCCGGCGGCGACTTTCACCTCGCGAATGTAGCCCGAAACCTTCGAGGCCAGAATCACGGTCGGAGCCTCTACCTGAGCATTGTCCGTCTTCACATACATCAATTGCTCGTAGATAAAGTAGATCCCGATCAGAACCGCGATGCCGCCAATCGAGAAGATGATTTTTTTCTTTTTGTTTTGCATATCTAAATTCCGCCTACTAATTGAAATCAAATAATTTTTGTCCAGAGACCAATTCCAAATTCACCAAAGCCTCGATCGCACCCATTTGCGCCGTAACCAAGCCTGCTCGCGAGCGGAAAAGATCCGACTCGGCGTCGAGCAGCTCGGTGCTCGTGCGAACCCCGGCGCGACGTCCTTCATGGGCCAATCGAACTGCCTCTTTCGAGCGCTCGATATCGCCTGCGCGTGATTTGGAAACCGCACAGAAGTAAAGATACTTTCGCTTCCACAGTTCGAAATCCTGCTTGGCTTTGATTCTGGCCATCGCCAGACTTTTTTCAGTTTGCACGGCTTGTTGTTCGCTTTGCCCGCTTTTCGAAGTCGAAGCCAATCCGTCAAACAAATTCCAGGTCAAGTTCACACCCACCATGTAGGCATCGCGGAAGGCCTCGCTATCATCAAACCGGGCATTGCGATTGTTGTAATGGTCATACTCGCCGACCAAAGAGATGCGCGGCACCCAGTACCGGTTGGCAGATTGATAACTGAAATGAGTCGCTTCTGATTTTTTCTGCAAGGCCTGAATATCGGCGCGAGATTCAACCGCCTTGTCATCCAGTTTTCGGATCAGATCTTCATTTAATAGCGGAAGTTTTCCAATCAAAGTGCGGGCTTCAGATTCTTTTCCCATCACCTCGCCCAATTTATATCTGGCGAGCTCGACGTTGTCCTGAGAGTTCAGCATCTCTGACTGAGCTTCGGAAACCTGAACTTCCACGCGAAGCACATCGTAATTTGTGGAAACACCCGCTTTTTTAAAGGCCTGAATATCTTTGAGATGATCCTGCAGTGCTTTTAAGTTTTGCTCGGCCACATCTTTGAGGGTTTGCGCGGCAAGCGCTCGGAAAAATTGCAAAGTCGTCTGGCGCTCGGCTCCGAACTGCGCCCACTCGTATTCTTTCTGTGCAGCATCTTCCAGCGCATCTTCAGATCGATAACGATTGGTGCTGGCAAATCCGTCGAACAGCGGCAAACTGGCTTTCAGCGTGTAAAGCGTGGTCGGAACCACCTGTGGAATGGTCAGGGCCCCGGCCCCCATATCCACGTCCAATAACATATATTTTTTCTCCGTCAGGTAGTTCACACTTCCCGTTAAGGTTGGCAAAAAGCCTTGGTAAGTTCCAAGTTTTCGCCACTTGGCCTCCTCATACACAGCTTGGGCTTTTTGAATTTGCAGGGATTCCGAACGAGTCTCTTTTAAAGCCTCCGGAAGCGACAGTGTTTGAGCTTCGGCCAGCGCAGGAAAAATCAACAGTGCGGAAAGGAGTAAGTTCGAAAACAGAAAAGACAGAAGATTTGGCGAGAAATGGTGGCGAGCGCGTTTCATGAAGACCTCGTTAATTAGTTTTCTCATAAAATAGTTTGCAACGCAAACTATTTTCCGGATAAACTATTGAAAGATGCCAAAACGAAACACTTCGACTAAAAAGCGTTCGTCACAGATCCCGCCCTGCGATCCCGATCCGGTGGGCTACGATGACATCTCGAAGGTGCACCCCGCACTTCGCCCTTATTTGGGCTACTGCCTGCACAAGGTGACGACCATTTTTCGCGCCCGGGTCAATGCCGAGTTCTTGCAGCACGAAATCCAAGGCCAGCATTTCGCCGTCCTGTCGGTGATTTCGCTTTCGCCGGAAATCAATCAGATGAAAATCTGCGAAGAGATGGGAATCGATAAAGCCAGCATGGTGAAGATCACCGATCACCTGGAAAAGAAAAAGCTGATCGAACGCATCGGCTCGAAAGAAGACCGCCGGGTTAAAAATCTTGTCATCACTCCGAAGGGTTCCAAGTTTTTGCTGATGGCTCAAACCAAACGAGTTGAAATCGAAAAAGATTTTCTCTCGATGCTTGAAGACAGCGAAATCAAAATGCTCAAAGAATTAATTTTGAAGGTTCTAGACCAACAGAAGAGCAGCAAAATCAGTTAAGAAATCCAAACATTCACAACATAAATTCGCGACATTTCTGCCCTTGAATCCAGCAACTGACATAGGATCTAGCGGCTTCGAAATTTTTATTTGCAAGCTCACACGCCGGTGGCATGATCGATTTAATGTTTAAGCCTGGATGTTTCCTATTCTGCCTCTCGGCCATCTTGCCAAATCTGACATCGGCCGCGACGATCACTTGGACTTTCACATCCATTGATCCTTCGATCAGCATTCCCAAAGCCAATATCGTCGACGAAAATCATCCTCTCTATCAGCTGTATAAGTCCGAGCTAACCGACTACGAACACGTGACATTCAAAGCCACCATTCCAAGGATCGAGACCGAGCTGAAAGGCAAAAATCTTGTCTGCTATCCCGGAAGCTCGGAAGCTGATCGCCGGCGCCAGTTCAGCTATCTCACCTCTCAGTATGTTCAGCCCTCGCCACAAATCGTGGCACGCAAAGAAATTGCCGAGCGCATTCGAAAAACTCAGAAAAAAGGGGTTTCCCTGCAGAAGGTTCTTCAGGACACCTCACTTCGCGGGCTGATCGGCGAATCCCGATCCTTTGGTTCGTCGATCGATCGGATTTTAGCGAAGGGTTATGGCAACTTGAAGACCGGCGTATTTGATACTTTTGGGCCGGGCCTGATGAACATGATCGAAAAGTACCGCGCCGATTACACGATTGAATATCCGTTTATTTTGCACAACTTACGTGAAAATGCCAAAGTGGGTTTGGATCTTGAGACCATTCCACTGATCGATGTGGCGCCGACCATCACTCAATACATTGCTTGCTCGAAAACACCCGAAGGCCACAAGGTCATCGAGCGTGTGGACCAAATCATCCGCAACCACGTCAAAGATCCCAAGTACTGGACAGGCGTGATCAACTCCATCCCAAAAGCCGATCGAGCCGCCTTTCAGAAGGAAATTCACAAGTTTACCGAGACTCGCACCAAAGCCCCAGTGATCATTGAATAGACAGGCCTTCGATAACTCAAAGTTTGCAGCAGTTCCCTTTAGATCGCCTTAAAATCTCTTAAGTCATTCCCAGAATGAGCCGACTAGACACAGGGCCTGTGGGGTGAAACGCATGTTCTCGTTTTCAATCGTAAAACGTGGGGTTGCAACGCTGGTGACGCTGACTTTCCTCGGCGTCACGGTCGCCAGTTTTCAAAACTGCTCGCAGAAAAATTTTAACACCGAGCTTTCCAGCGAAGAATTGCTGAGCCAATCCGCCAAACACTGCAGTCTCGATCCGGACGACCCGTCTTGCGCGGATCTTTTAGCCAATTCAAACACCCGGTGTATGTTCAACGGTCGGGTCGTGGCCGAAGGCGAGACCATCACCGCCTTCCAAAATTCAAATGTGGCCGCGAACGGAAGATGCATTTCTGAAACCCGCAAATGCCAATCCGGAAGCCTGACGGGATCTTTTAACTTCGCCAGCTGCGCTCCCGGAATGCCAAAAGCCTGCCTCTTCAACGGCCAAACCATCGACAACGGAAAATCCGTCACCGCCTATCAAACTTCCAGCGTTCCCTACGGCACCCCTTGCAAAAAAGAAGAGCGAGTTTGCTCCGACGGCGTGCTGGGCGGAAGTTTTATGTATGCCGCCTGCACACCGGGATCGGCCGCAGCTTGTTTGTTCAATGGCCAGACCATTGCCAGCGGTCAATCTGTGACGGCCTACCTCACCTCGACAGTTCCTTTTGGCCAAACCTGCAGCAAAGAATCTCGTCTTTGCTCGAACGGAAGACTTTCAGGTCAGTACAATTATGCATCCTGCACGCCGGGGGCCGCGATGGCCTGTCAGTTTAACGGCCAAACCGTAGCGCACGGACAAACGGTGGTCGCTTACCAAAACTCAACTGTGGCCTTTGGCTCTGCTTGCGTTTCCGAAAACCGCACCTGCAACAACGGCAGTCTTTCTGGCGCTTACGTCTACGCCAGCTGCATGTCGAATCAACCTCGAGCTTGCCTGTTTGAAGGACGCACGATCGCTCACGGCGATTCGGTTCTGGCTTATGCCAGCTCTTCAGTCCCCTATAATCAAGCCTGCATCAGTCAGACTCGCACGTGCGTGGACGGAATTCTTTCTGGAAATTATCCGGCCGGATCTTGCAAACCTGCCAGTGCGATGAACTGCAGTTTCAACGGCATGACCGTGATTAACGGACAGGATGTCATCGCTTACCTTGCTAGTTCCGTCGCCTATCCAACTGACTGTTCGTCCGTTCGCATCACCCGCCACTGTGACAATGGAACGCTTCAGGGAGATCCAGCAGCCATCTATGGGTCCTGCCAAATGGGAGCCCCCAGAGCCTGCATGTTGGGCGGACAAACCATTCCCCACGGCTCATCGATTCGCGCCTTCTTGCAAAGCTCGGTTCCATTTGGTGCAGCTTGTGCCGAGCAAACCCGTTACTGCAATAACGGAATGCTGGACGGAAGTTACACTGAGCTCAGCTGCGCGCCACAGCTGCCTGCCAATTGCTCGATCAGCTTGGCCTATCCGGGCGAAGGTGGCGAATACTTTATAACGTTGCCGCTCGCGCATGGCTCAAGTGTCACCGGATATTTGGCGTTCGATTATTACCAAGCCTCCCGAGGCGCGCCCGGCGATTGCAACAGCATTGCTCAAGCCCGTAGCTGTTACAACGGCTCGATCAGCGGTGGCGCTGATTACAATAAAGCCTTTTGCACTTATCATGTCTGGGAAAATCCGGGTTCGCCATTGATGGTGCATATGAACTCGAACACCGAGGTGATTGAAAGCCTGCTGTTCACATCACAAAGATTTGGAATTAATTTTGATATCCTCGGAAAAAATTCATCGCCGGTGCCTTACGCCCTTCGCCGAATCTCTTGGTACAAATCCGAACAGTACTTCTTCCTGACCCTTCCGACTGAAAAAGGCGAAGTCACAGGCATCGATCAGATGTTTGGCGATAACACTATTGGACCAGACGAAAAATTTGCCGAAAACGGATACCTAGCCCTAGCCAAATACGACGGAAAATCTGTCGATGGAAAGAAGTCCATGACAGCAGCTGATGGTTACATCACCAAGGATGATCCGATTTTTGAAAAGCTGCGCTTATGGAATGACCGGAACTATGACGGCAAAGCGCAAAGCGAGGAACTTGTTTCCTTGTCAGCTATGGACATCGAAGTGATCGATCTCAATGCTGATCCTGATTTCTTGGAGACAGATATCTACGGCAACCAAACGACTTTGAAATCGGTTGTGAAAACCAAAGACGGAAAACTGCACCTGATGTTTGATATTTGGTTCCGCCATCTTCCGATCGACAGCTTCGAACAAAAACAGCCTGGCTTGCCGGAGAGCAAATGAAACCGCAACCGGAATTTCAAAAACGACTTTGGCTTTTTCTAGGACTTGCACTTTTGGCCTGCGGACTTGGTTTTTGGATCGGCTCGGACGATGAAGATGTGGTGATCTTCGCCAAAGAGGACTCGCCAAAAGCTGAAATCAAAACGCCGGCTCACCCACCCCGAAAGCCGACCTCTGAGACGAATTACGGGGAGAACTCACCGCCTTCAGCACAAAAGCCTTTGATCGATGCGGAAATGAAAAAACAGTTGCTTGCCACGCAGTCGGTCTTCGGTAAGAATAAAATGCCGGCGAAGACAAACGACGAAGATTCCAAAACTGACGACAACTCTGAACCCTCCGCCGACGAATGACATGCAAAAAAAGATTCGCCTCAGTGGCGGCCGCTCTCTGATTGCCGGATTTTCCAAAGCCTCTCGCCGCGCGCAGAAGTGGATTGTCTTTTTGCCCGAATCCGGCGCCGAATTTCAAGATGGCAAACGAACTGACTTTCAACGCCTCTTGGGAAAAAATCTGGCCGAGCAGTTTCACTATCTTATCATCAATAAAAACGGCGTCTCGGAAGAGGGCGTAAAATCCCATGCGTTCGAACAGAGCTTCCGCCGTCCCTTGCGAATCAAAGATGCGCTGACCACGATGAAAACACTGATCCCGGAAGATCACGAGATCATCTTGGTCGGCTACTCGGAAGGCGCTTACCTTGCACCTCAGGTCGCCAAGCTCGATGCTCGTGTCAAAGCCGTGGTGATGATCGGTGGCGGCACCCGTGGCTGGCTGAAAGAAGAACTCAGCAATGCTGGCCCCCGGGAAAAGCGCGAGTTCGCTCGTCAAATCAAGGACATCTTCAGTCATCCGCGCTCGCTCAAAAAATGGAACGGATTTTCCTACGCCACTTGGTATTCCTACCGCGAAGACAAAACGCTTGAGGCCGTGCGCAGTTTGCAAATTCCTGTGCTGGCCATTCTGGGACGCCGGGATCGAACCATCGACTTTCAAACGACTTGGGCGGATCTAAAAAAGCTCGCCTCTCAGCGCGATCTCCAGGTCCGTGTGTTCGCCAATTGTGGACATTCATTTGTGAATCACTGGACCGATGCGTGGTTTGAGATCCGGAAATTTCTGAACCGAAACCAAGCCTGAAAATCGCCATCTATGGCCGGTTTGCTGGCCGTGTCATGGGTATTTCCCTTGTCTGGAATTCCGGGCTCGCGGCATCATCGTTTTGCGCATGTGGCTGCGGTTTTGGCTCCCCCTCATTCTGCTGTTTTCTGCTTCTTTGACGAGCATCGCCGTCACTCCATCGCAAATTGAAATTCTCGAAGATCCAAATCTGAATTTAAATCTCGAACAAGTGCAAGCCTCCCATCAATGGAAACCCTTTCAAGGCCCGACGACGATCGGCTACACCCGCTCGCGATTTTGGCTGCGCTTTCGCTGGCCAGAATCGGCAAGAAACCAAACCGAACCCCAGCTTCTAAAAATTCCCTACACCTACACGCGCACAATGACCTTGTATCAATTCGAAGGCTTCACGCTTTTGAGCCAGCAAACACAGGGAATGGGAATTCCAATTCCCGCTTCGGACTCAAACGCGCTGATCACAGGTGCCTTTGTTTTTCCACTTCAACCTTTCACTTCCGAGCATTCGCAGTTTTTACTTTCGATGGAGGGAGAGCTTCCTCTCGCCGCACCTCTTGAGATCATTTCCAGATCCGAATTCGATCGCGAACAGCACAGCCGTCAGTTTTTTCTTGGACTGTTTTTTGGGATTCTTCTTTTGGCGATTGTGTTCAATGGATTTCTGGGTCTTTGGCTGCGCAGCCGTTTGTATGTGGTTTACAGCCTCTTCGCTTTCAGCTCGATGTTCTTGTTCTTGGGACACGAGCACTTGTCAATTCAGCTATTCTGGCCTCGCTCCCCGGCCTGGGCACTTTATGAAATGCATGTTTCTGGTGGGCTGACTGTTTTATTCTACGCCCTCTTTGTGCGGGATTTTTTACAGACGCAGATTCACACCCGGCGCTTGAATATTTTGTTGTGGCTGGCGGTCGGCATTTCGACCTTGCGATCTGTTTGGCTGGGGTTTGCTTTTAATATGCCAGTTGCGGTGATTGGCGAACTGGCGATCGTCGTTTCGAATTTTTTGATTTTGGCCATCACAGCCATTTGCCTGAAAAAGGGACTTCGCTCGGCCCGCTTTTTCTTTATCTCCAGTGCCGTCTACAATTTCGCAGTCATTCTCTACATTCTCCACTCGGGCGGGGCTTTGAATCTGCCGAATTGGATTCAATATGCTCCACACTTTGGAATTATCACCGAAGTCACTTTGCTGAGCCTCGCACTGGCGGATCGCATTCGCATGAATCATCAACAGCTGCGCGGAACGGTGGCCAAACTGGATGCCGAAATTCAGCGACGGACTCAAACCGAAGCGAAACTTCGACAGCAACAGATCGACGTGATGCAAGCCGAGAAGATGAGCGCACTAGGACGAATGGCCGCCGGCATCGCGCATGAGATCAACAACCCCCTTGCGATTATTTCCAGCTATGCCGAGCATCTGCAAACACTGGCCAGCAAAGATCCTCTGCCGATTGCGAAAATCAAAGAGGTCGGCCCCAAAATCGAATCCACCGTGCAGCGAATTTCCCGAATTATTAAATCCATGCGCACGCTGGCTCGCGATTCCAGCCATGATCCATTTGCCAAAATTGCGCTTCAGGGAATTCTTCAAGACATCCAAAGCCTTTGCCATGAACGATTTCGGCATCACGGAATCGAACTGAAGATCCCGGTGATCAGTTCAGATCTTTATATTTTCTGCCGCAGTCCCGAGATCTGCCAGGTTCTTGTCAATCTTTTGAACAACGCCTTCGATGCCTTGCAAAGCCCGGAAAATCTTTCGCCCGTGAAGGAAGTCAATATTGGTTGTCGTGCTTCAGAAAACGAAGTTTGGATTTCGGTCTCCAATAGCGGCCCGCGAATTCCAGAGGAGCTTTTTGACAAGATCTACGAGCCTTTCTTCACCACAAAAGAAATCGGCCAAGGCACGGGCCTGGGCCTTAGCATTTCTCGCACCTTGATTGAAAATCACGGCGGACGACTTTGGGTTGAAACCCGTGATGGCAAAACTTGCTTCGTGTTCAGTGTTCCACGGTGGACAGAAGATCAACCGATTCTGCAGCCATCCGGCGAAGTTCGCGCCTAACACTTTAAATCTCAGCAAGCTCAATATGGTTGCAGATTGTCACCGAAAGCGCTGGCACCGCCCTTGCTAAGATCCTCCAACTCGAACTTTGATTTGGGGGTCCCATGTCTCGACGGTTTTATTTGGTGTTTCTTTGTCTGATTGGTCTTCTCAGTCTTCTTTCTGCACCGATCGCAGCCAAAGCGATCGTGCTCGATCCCTCGATCGCAAAAATCGTTCTTCAAAGCAATGAAACTCTCGTCCCGCGCTTAGGCTGCTCGGCGCTCGGTGAGTCCTGCACGTTCAGCAGCGATTGCTGTTCTGATAATTGCAGCAGTGGACGCTGCACACCGGGTTCAGGTCAATGCAAACCACAAGGTTACAGCTGCAGCTTCGATAGCGATTGCTGTTCAACCAGTTGCCAGTCAGGACACTGCACTCAAGATGGTGGCGGCGGATGCTCGGCACTGGGTAGCAGCTGCACATTTAGCAGTGACTGCTGCTCTGATAGTTGCAGCGGCGGACGTTGCACTCCAGGATCAAATCAATGCAAACCCGAAGGCTACAGTTGTTCTTTCAGCAGCGACTGTTGTTCAGGTAGCTGTCAATCGGGCAGTTGCACACGCGACGGCGGCGGATGCTCGGCCTCTGGCAGCAGTTGCACCTTTAGCAGTGACTGCTGTTCTGGAAACTGCAGCTCGGGCCGATGTGAGCTCGGCAGCAACCAGTGTAAACCGCAGGGGCACAGCTGCACCTTCAGCAGCGACTGCTGCACCGGTGACTGCACCAATGGGCGTTGCTCGCCGTCAAGCAATCAGTGCAAACCTTCCGGCTACAGTTGTTCATTCAGCAGCGACTGCTGCTCGGACAGTTGCCAATCCGGCCGCTGCACACGCGATGGTGGAAGCGATCAGTGCTCGCCGGCCAATACCGGTTGCCAAGAAGACTCGGACTGCTGTTCAAATAACTGCAAAGAGCGCACGCACACTTGCTCGAGCTTTTAAACTGACCCGGATCGATTTTTTTCTTCGATCTCGCGGGTTCTTCCCTAGAAGAACCCGCTTTTATTTTTCGAGATTCAGAATTTCGCTGGCGACAAAGAACGAACCACCGGATCCCGGGCCCTGTCAAATACCGATTAGTAGAACTCTTTGAGATAAATTCCGGTCCGAGTCGTTCCGTTTAAGATCGAATACATCAAGACAACCCGGCCATCGTTTGGATTCGCGGTCAGCTTCATGCTACCCAGTTTATAGGTTGGATTTGCTCCGCCTGAGGTCGCATCGACCAGTTGTGACAGGGCCGACCAAGTCACGCCACCATCGTAGCTGGTCATCACAGAAATTCCTGTTTCAATCGGAGTTCCGTCCAGATCAATGGTTCCAGTCGTCACTGCGACGACAATGAGATTTTGAATCGTTGCTACAGCACCACGATAAACTTGGGCACCGACAGACACGTCTTTCAGAGCCGAAAAGGTCGCACCATAGTCCCGGGTTCCCCAGATTCGCAGATAGTAATTGCCACCAGCCCCATATTCATTGGCCAAAATAATGCTTTCGTCAGTGGCATTCTGTCCGGCTGCAATCACGCCCGTGAGATCATCCTGTCCTACACCCGAATTTCTCAGCTGTGAAAAATTCTGACCCGAATCGGTGCTGCGAAAAGCCTGCGACGATAAAACCAAAACTTTCCCTGTTCCGTCTTGATAAGCACCCGACATTCCATGCGGAAAGTTCACATAAGGAACCGTATTACCAATCGTATTTCCTGGCCATCCGGCCGTCACATTCCAAGTTCCACTGGATTGCATGGCATAGTCAATTCCAACAACATTGGCGCCCGTCACCGCACTGTAATACACGTAGGTGTAATACAAATTCAGATCCGTTCCGTTCATTGTGACAAAAGCATTGTCGTAAGCCGCAAAGCCCGTTCCGTCAGCGCACTGGAAATTGGTGACCTGATTCCAGTTGACGACCGCATTGTTATAATTAGCACTCGAGTAGATATAGGTCATGATTCCACTTTCAGTCGAAAGATATGGCACCCCCGCCGCCGTGAAATAGACGTTGGCAGTTCGCTGACCATTGGCAATCGTCGAAGCGGCTGTCCAGGTGTTCACACCATTTCGGCGGATAATTCCATCCAGCTCGTTACTGCCGCCATTGACCCGGTTGTAGAAAAGGTAAAGATCCCCATTCGGGGCGAAGTTCACGCCACCATACCCGAAAGCATGTCCCGCATCCGGATCCACAGCTGGCGCATGCCAACTAAAGCCCGACAAGCTACCATTAGTTCCCGTCCAAGCCGGAAGTGTGGTGGTCGTCGTCGTTGTTGTGGTCGTGCTTGTCGTCGTTGGGGATGTTGTGGTGGTGGTCGAAGTCGTCGTGGTTGTTGAATCGGAACTGGGCGCTTCGGTCGCGCCACTTTCACTGCTGCGTCCACCGCCACAGGCAGCGAACAGGATCGGCAGAACAACCAGAATGAATACCTGAGAAAAGCTTCGAATTTGTGGCCACTGTGCTGGGCCCTGCACCACTTGTTTCATATAGGACTTATCGACAAGCCGACTGCCACTCTTGATGATGAGCCATTTTGAGATAGATATTTGACGGGCTCGAGCGGATCGCTTGAACCCTGTCTTCTGGCACGCCTTGCAAGCTCTCTCACATCTGAGCTGGGAGACGGATCCGTTCAAGCAGAGTGAAATCCAAGAGATCTCAGATTGCCAATCCAGGTCCGCTGTCGAAATTTTTGACAGCCCAAAGGATACAAAAAATGAAAGCATGCCTTCTGATTTTCAGCCTTTTAATTGCTGGAACTGCCCTGGGAAAAATCACCAATCCCAGCTTGTACCGCATTGAAAAGCCAGGCTCGGCCGCCGCGCCTTCTTATATCCTGGGAACCATTCACTCGCTGGTTCAAATGGATGAATTCGAAGCAAGCCTGCGCGGAATGATCTACCGCTCGCGCTTGGTTTTGACCGAGCTTGCGTTGACACCCGAAGAAGTCGCACTGTTTTCGACCGATCCCTATGAGGCCTTGGCCAAGCACACAAACACACCAGAAGGCGAAACAGATCTCACACCTGACGTTCAGAAAAAACTTGTAAACCTTGGAATGCCTTTGAATATGATAGCCGGCGTTCGCGATCGCGACTGCGGAATTTTATACGGCATTCAGTTCGCCCGCTCGAAAAACCTGCCACTGGATCTTGAAGTCACCAAAGCGGCCCACTTTTTCCAGATCCCAAACGAAGCACTGGATACTGTCGAACTTCGAAACGAGGCCAAACGCCAAAATACAGAAAAATCAAAAGACGGATGGGTCTGCAGTTTAAACTACCTTTTGGCAAAATCCGATGGCACAGACATCCTTGCTGACATTGCAACCGTCTTGAATGAACTGGCCGACAAATACAGACTCGGAAAACGCCTCGAAAAGAACAGCGATCAAAGCCCCCTCCTCACCGTCCGCAATCAGGCCTGGCTCCCCAAAATCGAATCCGAAATCGACAAGGGCGGCACCTTTATCGCCGTTGGCCAATCTCATCTCTATGGGAAATTAGGAATCTTGCAGATGCTAAAATCTCACGGCTACCGAATCCAACGAATCACATCAGGCCGCTAATCAATGATGCGCGAGGCCCTTGATTGCCAAGATTTGCGAATCGACCTATTTTTTAATTGAACATCTGCGTATGGCTCAGCTTGGTAGAGCGCTTGCTTGGGGTGCAAGAGGTCGGCGGTTCAAATCCGCCTACGCAGACCATTTTTTTTAGAGCCCGTTGATAAAGCTGAAATCAAATGTGTGCCGTTTCAAAATGTCGAGCTGATCTCAACAAAAGCACTGCGTCCTGGTTGCGGATAATCGTCAGGGACAGGAGGTCTTCCGCCCGAGGCTCCAGGGCCTGGACTGGGCTCGCGGGCATCGTCATCGAAAAGGTTTTTAACCGCGAAGGTCACCGCATATTTGTCATGAATTTTCACTCGGCGCAAAGTCAGATCGACGGTCGCATATCCCTTTAAAGCATTTCTTGTGTCCTGGGGTTCACGGTCACGTGGCCCCACCCACAGCGCTTGAGTGCCGAGTGTCCACTGTGGCTGAAAACTCCAATGCGTGCGAAGATAGGCTTTGTCACGCGGGTACTGTCCCGGCGGACGATCGGTGGCCCCATCCTTTGCATCTGTGAACGAGTAATTTGCTGAAAGAAAAAACTGCGCTGTCGGCTTCCAGGTTGTCTCAAGTTCAAAGCCCTGCCCATGCTGCTTGCTAAAATTCTGGGCGGTCGAAGATCCGTTTGAATTTCGGACGAACGTAATCAGATCTTTCATTTCATAGCGAAAGAGATTGAAACTGGTTTCTAAATTCGCAGACTCTTTCAAGGTCCAGCCAATCTCGTAGACATCAATCGTTTCAGGTTTCACATCCGGATTTCCCAAGGCCACCGGGTTGTTGATCGTGTAAAGCTCGGCAAAGGCCGGAGCCCGGAAAGCGCGTCCGTACAGGAACTTTGTCGTCAAACGATCCGTGGTCTCCCAAACCAAAGCCATGCGCGGATTGATGGTCTGGCCAAAATCCGAATACCGATCTTCTCGTACGCCGGCAATCAGCTCCCACCGATCCATAAAGTTCCATTCATCCTGAACAAAAACATAGGAACTGTGGCGCCCTTTTTCCGGTAGGTTGATATCAGCCGTGTCCGAAATATCCGTGATATCGGGACGGGGTGAAAAATTCGGGTTGAAGTTGTTTGAATCTTGGACCTTGTAGAGCTCGGACCAAGTCAGGCCTAGTCCCATCTGCAGCCGGTGTTTTTCAAAGCCCGCGTACGTCAGCGAGTTGTCAAAGCGGGAGGTGCGCTCGAAATATTCAGGACTGCCAATCACGCCTTCTGGAAAAACACCGCGCCCCAAATTCGCCCCTGGCGGAAAGAGTATTAAATAACTGCTTTTTTCTTGTGTTCCATGCTGAAAGGAAAACTGAGAAACCAAATCCCAGCTCGGAGCCAGCTCCGCCTCGTGATAGGTGAGATCCAAGATGTTCCGCGTTCGATCGGTCTTACCGGTGGGATCCAAGGCATTGGTCGCCCCGCTTCCAAGTCCGACCCCATACTTTTGATAAGAAATTCCCCGCAGACGCCATTTGTTTTTCTCCACTTCAAAGCCCGCGGTCAGACCATTTTCCTGCAGATTCATGGGGCCTGGTGCCAGCGACGCCCGAGTGGAGAGAGCTTGGTCCAATCCGGTCTGCGCATCTTCCCGAATCTCCCGGCGATGCCCGCTGGTTTTACGAGCATCCAGCAAAACAGTCCATTTCAAATCGTCTCTCTGTCCGGCTTTCAAAAACCAAGCTTCGGATGTATTGAAACTTCCCAAATGTCCACCCAGTTCCGCACTCTGATTTTCTGCGATCAAATCTCCCGAATTCTTGGTGACCACATTGATCACTCCGGCAAAGGCATCCGCACCAAAACGGGCCGATCCGGGGCCGCGAATGACTTCGACCCTGGAAACCATTTTCAGCGGCAAAATCGCCAAGCGCCCATTGCGATCACCGCGAACAATCGAAGTGATCGGGATGCCATTGATCAGAACCAGCACCTGAGGATTGAACGTCGTCGCAATTCCACGAATCAAATATCTCGGTGCCATCGCCGAACCAGAAAGTGAAACATGCAGCCCCGGAATGGCCTCCAAAGCTTCCTCCAAAGTGGTGGCTCCCATTCTCTGCATTTCCTCAGCCGTTAAGACCGAAGCAATCGACGGCGCATCCGAAATTAATTTCTTGGTTCCTGTCGCAATGGACGTGATCTTGACCTCAGAAAGCTCCTCGATGGAAAGTTCCAAAAGAAGATCCGCCGACAGTTCCGAAGCCTGCGAAAGAACAGAAACACAAAAGATTCCCAAAATTGCCACGAAGACTCGTGATAAAACAGCACTTCCTGGCATTTGCAATCTCCTCTGATTCTGAAGAAGCAGAAAGCGGGCCACCTTAAGATCAGGTGTATCGTCATGAATTTTGCAAAAGCGATTGGGCGACGGAGTCTGGAAATGGAGCATGCCTGTGTTTTGATTGTTGAAGACGATCCCGATATTCGCGAAGTGACAAAACTTTTTTTAAGCATGTTAGGCCACAAATCAGTGGCAGCCGAAAATGGGAAAGAAGCATTGGAACTTCTTGAAAAAGGCCAACGACCTTGCGTCATTCTTTTGGATCTGATGATGCCGATTATGGATGGCTGGGGCTTTGCCGATGCCATCAGCCAGAATGAAGATTTCAGACAGATTCCGATCATCGTTGTCACCGCCTTCGCCGATGACGCCCACTCCGTCAAAAATGCCCGCAGCATTCTCAAGAAGCCGCTGAATTCGGCTCAACTGAAAACAATCATTCAAACTTATTGCGCCTGATAAGTTCCACAGGGAAGACGGACGGTGAAAGTAGATCCTTCGCCGGCCACACTTTCAACTGTGATCGTCCCCCCGTGCGCCACCACCAGTTCACGAGTGATGT
>CBIHPB010000020.1:0-19433 GCA_966211485.1 uncultured Bdellovibrio sp. | reverse complement strand
GGCGTGCGTGGAATCAGACATGAGTTCTCCATAAGTGCAGGAAATACAGTTGATAAACAGACGAATGATCGTACTAAAAGAAGTGAATTCAAGTCGAGCAGAGTCGCACTCCAGCATCCTCCGGTGGACTTTTGCCGAGCTTTGATCGCGCGGGCCAGCATAAGAGATGACGCAAACTGATGAAAGGCGATAAAAACTCTGTTAGTTTGGTTGAATGACGAGGTTGTTTCCGATTTTCATGGGCATTTTCCTGTTGCCGGCGGTTTTATGCGCTGCTGACTCTGTGCGAAGCCATCTGCCGCCTTCGCGGGTGGCTTTTTTCAATCAGCTGAACTCGCTGACCATGGAAGTTGTCGACGAAGACAGCAATTATTTCGACGAATCCCTCGGCGATTACCCCTGGCTGGCCAAGATCATCCAGATCGAGTTCCTCAAATGGGACGCCACTGGCAAGCCGCAGCGTCAAATCGAGTTCTGCGATCCCAAGGTTTTCTCCCGCGAAGTCCTCAAGCCCGGTCAGCCCGACCAAGCTTGGCGCGAGCAGTACCGAAAATTCTTAGCCGACTGTCATCTGCAATGGGAAACCATGTGGACGGATGTGATTTCCAACACCATCGGCATGATGAATCTCAAGCTGGATCCCAATCGGCATCCTTATGCTCGGCATGTGATTTTCCATCTGCCGAACAATGTGAAGCTCAAAGGTCTGCTGGCCATGAAGACCGATGGGAAAAAGCGTCCGCTGGTCATTCTTCGCACCGGTCTTTTTTCCAACACGCAAGAATTCTATCCCGAGCGCTCGTTCTTCCTGCCACTTTTCGAGCAAAGTGCCTTCAACGTTTTGGTTTTGGAAAGCTCATCAAGCTCTGAATTTTTGCGCCACAATCGCACCTACACCTTGGGTGGTTTTGACGAAGGCCTGCAAGATTTCCTGATCGCCAAGCGGCTGCAAGATCCGCAAGAGCCGATCTCCAAATTCGTGCAATCGGTGCATCTGGTGGGCGTGAGCCTTGGCGGGCATGGCGCTTTGTTTGCGAATATTCTCAATCAGCTCAATCCAAATCCGGCCGGCCGGCCTTGGATTCAAAGCACGATGGGCATTTGTCCATTGCTGAATCTGCGCGAGACTTTGGATTATCACATGACCCAGGGACTTTCGATGGATGCGATGAACTACTGGGCGTCGCGCCGGTTGAAAATTTTGAAAGACCGAATTCCCGAGCTGCAAGACGCGGATTTTATCGCCCAGCTGATGAAGTGGTTTCAGCGCAATTACAACGGACCGATGATTGCGGAAGAAGGAAGCCTGGGCGACATTCGTCTGCCGCAAGAATACACAGCTTTGCTGGCCGATCCCAAGCGAAGGGAAGAGTGGTTCTGGGGCGTGAATCAATTCCTGCCGATGTACAAAAATATCCAGTCTCCGTTATTGATTCTGACGACGCAGAAAGATCCGATCGTCTCTTGGCATATCAACACGGGTCGATTGCAAGATGGCCGGTTGAAATTTGAAAATTCAAATTTCGAAGCTTTCACTTTCGAGCAAGGCTATCACTGCTCATTCGAAGTGGCTTACGATTGGTCTTCGTTCGCGACGCTGATGCAAACCTTCATTCAGCGCATGAGCCCTGGATTTGAGCTGGCCGCAAAGGAAGTGAAAGTTCCGATTCCGCAGAAGGTCCTTCAGCAAATCCGAGATCGCATCATCTATCTCGACACAACCTACGAAGTGACCGAGCAATCAGCGGCTTTGTTCGTCAAGCTTCGTTTTGATCGAGAGTTCTGGCCTGGAATTCAGGATCGATGGAATGCTCCGCGGATGACGGCGCAGTTGCCTTTGTCTGAGATGGAGTTTCCTCTCGAAGGAGTTGTGCGAAACCAAGCTGAGGCTAGCTTGCTTCGTCGCTGGGCTTATCAGAATATCGAGGCGAAGATCGTCAATAATGATATTGTTTTTCGATGGAATACTGCTCGTTGATGTGGGCCGTGCATCCATGCAATCGGGCCCTTCGCCGGCCCGAGCCCGCGGTTGGGCCCCCCGCCGCCCCAGCCACACCGGGTCGGTCAGCGTTTCCGCCCCGGGCGGCAGGGGGGTCGCGGTCGGTTCCGGCAACGTCGCCAACCGCCTTCCGCCCGAGCAAGACGGGGTCGTTCAGCTTTGCCTCCGCGGGCTCCTGGCGGTCGAAGAGTTGTAAATATTGAAATACGAAAAAAATGAAAGTTGAAAGCCACAAGCGGGTTGCAAATTGCAGATGGTGATCGGTTGATGAGTGTTTTCTGCTCAAGACCAATAAAATGGTCAGGTGACCAGTATATTGGTCTTTGTTTGAAGAGCTTATTCAACACTCAGATTAATTGACGCTAATTAACGTCAATTAATCTGAGCACTGCCAAATGGAAGTAAAAAGAATCACAACAAACACTGAATGACGACTTAAACGCGCCGCTTACGTAAACAGGGCCTGGCACCTATTGTAGATACCCCGAGACCCACTTCCGATAATCCTGATTAAATTCCTCGGCTGACTTGAAAGGCACGGGATTTGGAATCTGCTTGCAGTTATCCTTGATAAACGGCGTGAACAAGCTCGTGCCTAGGAAAAGCGAATCATAAACCTGAGTAATCTCGCATGAATCCTTCAGCTTGTTGCTTTTGATATAGAAAAAGCCCAAGGCGCGCAGAGCATGGTAATCAAACGGTCGCTGGGTCAGCTGAATTTTGATGATCTTCAAAGCATCTTCCGGATAGAAATCCAACAAAGCCATCGAGTAAAGGAAGCACAGGCGCCAGTTGCTGTGATCCAGCGGGCACGCAAACTCCATCGCGTTTCGGTCGTTATAACTTTGGGATTCGACCCATTTCGACGTGGTCAGTGCGGTGGCGCGAATCAGAAGGAAAGCCGCCAACACGCCAATCGCCACGCGTCCCCATTTTTTCAGCTGGAATTCTTGCGTTTTCCCAGCCGCCAACATCAGTGCGATCATAAAGGCCATCACCATGTAAGAGGCCGGATTCTCGAATGGAAATTGGAAGAATAACTGCGGTCCCAGAACCAAATAAGCCGTGCGATAAAAGGTTTGAACCTCTTTGCTGGCTTGGATTTTCCAGACAGCTTGTCCTAAGAAAAGCCACCACGCACACATGATCAAAAGATAAGCCCAGCCGTTTTCAATTCCCCATTTTAGAAATTCATTGTGAGGCGTATTGAATTTTTCCCGCTCGACTGGGGCTTCTTCGGTGGTCATTTGGTAGGGGAGATAGCCGTATTCAAATTCGCCGCCACCAATTCCGAACGGGTGATTGGCCAACATGCGGGTGGCGCCATTGTAAAGGGTCATACGCTTATTCAGCGAGCCGCGTTTCGACTCGGCGTAATCCATGCCATTGGTCGGAATTTGCTGCGCTCCCAGATAGCAAACCAGTGCGATCAAAAAGCTCGCCCATTCGCGACGGCTGAGGCCCCGCCATACTCCGTAAGCAAACACCATGGCCAGCGCCATCCAGGCCGAGCGACCTTGGCCCACCATGATGATGGTGATCCAGAAAGTCAGTCCACCTTGCAGCAGCCAAGCTTTCCAGCCTTCGCTTTGCCGCAACATCAAAAAACCGAAGGGCAGCATGAACACCAGGTATTCGCACATCATGTTGATGTTGCCGAAAGGTCCGCTAAAGAAAAGTGGCTCGGGATTTCCGGTCAACACGCGAGAGGCGACAAACTGGTAGGCGACGAAAAGGGAAATGGCGTAACAGCAAAGCACCAGGGGCCAGTAAAATTTTTGAATCTTCAGATCGTAATTCTTCCACACGGTCATAAAGTACAAACACAGAATTCCAAAACTCATAGCGTAGATGAAGCTGCCGCTGGTCACCCAGTTCCAATTCACAACCGTTGGGATCAAGCGTGTGACGATCATCAGTCCAATCGTGATCAACAATTTTTTCGGCGGCAGACGCAGGCGGGATTCAAAAGCTAAAAGCAGCGTCACAAATCCCAAGGTGAAATCCAAGGTCACCCATTTCGGATAGACAAAGTTCTGATTGAAATACACCGTCCACAGATTTGGGACGATGAAAAGCAAGGCGATAAAGAACAGCGACAGTCGATAAAGCGGAACTTTTAGTTTTGGCATCTTCTCTTAAGATTAAAGAGAACTGCCGTCCTCTGTCAAAAGAGCGTCCCGGAAAAAGGACGAGTGAGTGGCCAGCTCTCGGACGTAAGGCTCGACGTCCTGCTGTTGCGGCGTCGGCAATCGCTTGTAAGCAACGATGTGATCGTCGGGAACGTAGCGAAACGTAAAATTAATCCTTCGAGTTTCAAAGTCCGGCGTGTTCAATCCCGTAATTGGCGACAATTTTTTTTCCACGCGCTGGACCCGGTGGAAAAGTTGCTTCTTAAAGCGATCGCCACCGAAAATTTGCAGCGATCCATCCTCCAGCCACTGCTGAAGCACGACTTGGCTTTGCGACTGTTTCCCTTTTGAAGACACGAATTGAAACAAAGCGCGCTCGCCCAAAGAGATCGAGGCCACCGGACCCGGTTCAAAGTCCCGGTGCTCGCCAACGCGGGCCACATCGTTTCTCTTTCCATCGGCTTCGATACGCGAACCATAATAATTGATCAGGCAGGTGTTCAGATGCCAGCGCTGGGGCACATCTTTTTCCAGAAATTCTTGATGGACGATGCCTTCGATTTTGGCGACCAAGTCAGCCAGCACCGGCGGAAAGGTTTCGGCCAAGACGCAGCGGTTATAAAGTCCTTTGGGTGGATGGTAATAATCCAGGCAGGCAAACTGCCAATTGCCAAGCCAGTAAACCGGGCGCAGCAGCTGACGGTTCGTCGTGCCTTCGGGCGGCGGGTTGTGTTTGGAAAAGCGCATCTCCCAAATCGGATGCAGGCCTCTGAGATAGGCGAATATCGCTTCCTTCTCTTTCGCTTTGACGAACTGAGGTGTGTAAATGAGGCCTCTATTTGACATGAACTGTGGATATAGGATTAAGTGGTCGCATGTCAAAATTGAATTCCATTCCGGTTGTCACCGCAGGCCCTGCTGAAAAAAAGAAACTGCTGGATCAGATCCCGAAACTGAAGGGAAAGAAGATCCTGGTGATCGGCGACGTCGGTTTGGACGAGTACATCCTAGGCGATGTTCGCCGACTAAGCCCCGAGGCTCCAGTTCCGATCCTGGACGTGGAAAAAGAGGACATGCGCCTGGGTTTGGCGGCCAATGTGGCCCAAAACATTCACAGCCTGGGTGGCGAGCCAGTATTGGTCTCGGTCGTCGGTCAAGACGGCGGCGCCGATTTGCTCGTACACCTTTTCAAGCAGCATGGGGTCGATACTTCTCACCTGGTGATGGATTCCAAGCGGCCGACGACGCGAAAAACCCGGGTCATGGCCAAGCACCATCACCTAGTGCGGGTCGACCGCGAAATCCGCAGCTTTCTGTCAGCTGAAACTGAAGCCAAAGTTTATGGACGCGTGGAAGAGCTGATTGGAAAAGTCGACGCCATCGTAGTTGAAGATTACGCCAAAGGTGTTGTCAGCCGCGGTCTTTTGCAAAAAATCGTGAAGCTTGCACACGCGAACAAAAAACAAGTCTTCGTGGATCCACATCAAACCAACTCGGGCGATTTTTACGCTGGAGTGGATTTGGTGAAACCGAACTTCTCCGAATCCATCGCGCTTTCCGGTTTGGATTATGACGAGCTTCGCGACGATCCCGATAAATTGATCGATCTTGGAAAAGCGGTGCAATCTCGCACAGGCGCCAAACAAGTCGTCATGACTCGCGGAAAAGACGGCATGATTATTTTCTCTGAAAATCAAATCGTGCAGGTTCCAACTTTTGCTCGCCAAGTTTTTGACGTCACCGGTGCCGGTGACACCGTCATCGCTGCGATGACTCTTGGAGTGGTCTCCGGTTTGTCGCTAACAGAGGCTTGTATGCTGGCAAATTTCGCCGCCGGGGTGGTGGTCGGACAGGTCGGCTGTGTCCCTTGTACGACGCAGGACCTGCGCCTTTATATCGAAAATCTGTAAATAAATCCCAGTCGATAGTCCGGAAATTCTAGACCTACGTCCTAGTGCAGATGGCCTTCACGAAAATGTAAAGACCTCTGCCAAAAAATGCATCTAAACTGATCGTGTCTGTTAATAATCCAACTCAAGGACGAGGAGAAAGTATGACTTTAAAGACTGGCATTGGCACAGCCGCTCTTGTTGCTGCGTTAGCAGTCGCATGCACGAGCGTTCAAAAAGGCGGTCGTGGTATCGCAGGGATTTTCGATCCAAAAGGGGCTCGAGAATTCACTGATGCAGATGCGGCACGACTCTCATCTACAGGAGCGATGAAAGCTTCTGAAGCGCGCGTAATCACCGATAACTTCGAAGCTTATAAGAGCAAAATCGACATTATTGAGCACGCTCAAAAATCACTTCGCTTGGTCTACTTCATCTATTCAGATGACTCTTCCAGTGCACAGATCACAGATGCTTTGATCCGTGCCGCAAACCGCGGTGTGAAAGTTCAGCTGTTGGTCGACTTCTTGACCAATTACCCACGCATCGACTTGTTCAAATATATGGAGAAGGCGGGTAAGGGAAATATCCAGGTTAACTTCTATGGTATCCCTTCAGAAGCCATCGTCCGCGGTGCTTTGTATCAGACAACTGCTTGCTCTCCTGCAAACGCACAAAGCAAAGACTCTGAGGCTTGCGAAGATGAAAAGCAGGCAAAAGTTGAAGCGCTTGAGAAATCTGGCGTGAAGATGACTTGGTTCTCGAAAATGTACCTGACGGGCCAATACTCAAAGAACGACAAGCTTCAAGGCGTTGCTGTTCAAATGGGTGGCGGAATCGACATCAACAAGCTGAAGCAAAGTTCGGGTGGTCCAAAGCCATCTGGCGAGCAAACAAAAGAACTGGCGCAGTTGGTTTACAAAGCGAAAGCTCAGAACCAATTCTTCGCGAAAGTTAAATTGGGCTTTGCCCTGGCGAAGTATGGTGATTCGATCGGTCCAATCTTGAATCAGATCTTCGGCGCTTTCCCATTCGCATTGGGTGGCGGACCGGACTACGACCATATGACAGATTACACGCACCACAAGTTGATCGTGGCTGACGGTAAGGTCTTCCAAATGGGTGGACGTAACGTTGAAGATTCTTACCACACCGATATGTACTCTGAAAAATACACGTTCATCGATACAGATTTCTATGCGAAAGCTGATGTCGCGATCCGTGTTGAAAAAGCTTACGACACTTTGTGGAACTTCAAAGCAATGGTCGGCGACATGGCGACTGTTGATAAGTTGACTCCAAACGAATACCCAGTGAACACAATGCAATTCTTGGGTGCTTTGGATGGTTGCGTGAAAGCGGCGACTCAGAATCCTGCTTTGGCTGCTGGCATCGAACAGTGTGTTGATGGCAACATTTCTAAAGTTCCTGGCTATCAAACAATGGATGCTCGTATGAATGCAGTTGCGGCGAAAATCCGCGATGGCAAAAAAGCTTTCTTGGCGAACTACAAGCCGCAAGAGCGCTACGACTGGAATCCAAACAACAATATCCAAGATGCAGATGCTGAGATGTTCTACCTCGAGAACACAAGCTTCAACCGTGATGTCGATGCTTCCAAGCGTCTGTTCGGTTCGCAAGTGGATTTCGAGCACGAAAACGGTAAGAACATCCATGCAGTTTGGATCCGCGGCATCGAAAATGCCTGCGCAGTTTCAGCTCGCACCGGTCAACCAAAACGTGTGGTTCTGCACTCAGCATACTTCCTGATGTCATCAGGCCTGGTGGCTGCAGTCGGTAATGCTTTGAACGGAAAATGGGATTGCCATAACGTGCAAATCGATCTGATCACGAACTCTTTCGCGACAACAGATTTGAACGTTCTGAATGTGTTCGCCCGTTACCAGTTGGCTTCATTGTTCAACTATTACTACTACGGAGCTTCAGCTAATAAAGCGAAGCTGAACTACTACGAATACATCCCGCACAATCCAGATCCAAAGTGCAGCAAGCCACAGTTTGAAAAAACTCGTGATTGCCGTCCGAACTCTCTGCACTCGAAAGTCACAGTTATCGGTGACGATATCGTGATCGGTTCTGCGAATGCGGACGTTCGTTCTTACTACATGGATACGAACAATGCGATCCTGATCCGCAATGCTCCAAAATTGGTAGCTGACTACTTGGCGTTCATCGACAAGTTGCCAAAACCAGATAGCGGCCGTTACTACAAGATGTGGCCAGGTGCTTTGACAGTTCCTCAGGTTAACGAGCAAGGTCAGGTTGTTGGTGCTGATTTGGTTGGTTACTCGACTGTGACGAAAGAGCAATTGGATCGCCACACTCGCGTGATCGTTGAAGCGATGGCTGCGAAGTGGTTGGTACCTAAGCCAATCAAAGCGAAGATTGCAAAAGGCGAAGCTTTGACGGCTGAAGAGCAGCAAGAGATGAAGGACCTTGAGAAGAAAAAAGTCGGTATCCGCATGTTCGTCAACGAGCGCGGAGACGAGATTCAGGAAGCGACTCTGAAGTTCCTGAAAGGCGAAGAGCGCGAGAAAGATATGCGCACACTGGCGAACGACTTCGACGAATTCTACAAATTCCTGTAATCGGGAATCTGTTAACAGACTTCAAAACAAAACGAGCGCCCAAAAGGCGCTCGTTTCTTTTTCTAAGACCGAGAGTTCTTAAAAAAACTAAAGGCAACGACGAAGAGACAGTGCGTACTTTTGCTCGATACGACCGTCGGCCGAATCGACTGTCAGCAAGCCCAAATGTGGACCGTCAGCACCGGTCATCTTCACATGAGTTCTCACCTTCAAAGTTATATTCTGTTTCAATGGCAGGCAGGCCAGCAGCTTGGAAAGCTTGATGTTTGGCTTCTGTGACTGGACGAGATAGTTCTGCTGGGTTGGACCTGCAAACAATTGGGTCCCAAATCCGTAGCTCGCCAATTTGTTGCTGTTAATCTGATGCTCGACCGAGTGTTGAGCGATCACGCCACCATCCAGTGAGATGAATCCTCGGAAATCAGCGCTGTCGACATTCACAGTATAACCAAATGGAACACGCAGATTGATCAGAACCTCGCAGCCCATGGTGTCTGTGGTCTGCATGGTCGCCCCACCGACGTTCAGGGTAAAGGCACTATACAGAAGCGAGAACTGACTGTTCTCGGGCGAGAAAACAGGAGTGACCGACCCCTGAGGGCAGCCGCTTCCTTGATAAGTGACACCGGTGACTCTGACCGAGGACATATCGGCCGCTCGGACCGCTAAAGCCGAGAGAAAGATAACGGCCATGAAAAAAAGAGACAGTGGATTGGTAACAGGATTGAGTTTGGACGTGGTTTTCATCGGAACCCCCTTGCTGGGGAACGCCTAGAGCAAAGAATTGGCCAGGCGGCTTAGGGCCAAAGGGCGCCCAGGCGAGTTTGAGGATTAGGCCAGGGGATTCAGTGACTTATAACAATGACAGCGTTCGAGAATTCAATGGAGCTAAGTTTTGGATTGTGCTACAAAGGCGCCTTTGCAAAAGGATCCCATGGCACATTCTTCAAAGCTCGTAAATCCAAGTCCATCTAGCGAATTCAAGCCGCAGTTTTCGGCCTATGAAAACAATCTCGAAGGAACTTTGAAGAGCAAAGAGGAAGGCCCGATCAATTTCTACGGCCTTACGCAAGCCGATCTGCGCGCTGTTTTGAAGGGCCTTGGTAAAGAGCAATTCCGTGCCCAGCAAATTTTCAAATGGGTTTACGAACAGCGCGTGACCAACTTCGAAGAGATGAGCAATCTCTCGAAAGCATTTCGTGAAGAGCTGCCTGGTATTTTGGATTTCACACTTCCGAAAGTTGTCAGCCACTTGATTTCAGTCGATGGCACTCAAAAATTTCTTTTCGATGTTGGCGATAACAACACCGTCGAAGCCGTTGTGATTCCGGCCGATGACCGTCTGACACTTTGTATTTCCAGCGAAGTGGGCTGCAACATGGCTTGCAAGTTCTGCTTCACCGGCAAACAAAAGCTCAAGCGCCGTCTGAAAACTCACGAGATCGTCGGCCAATTCATGCAGGTCAGTGACCGTTTGAAAGAAGGCCAGCGCCTTTCGAACATCGTGTTCATGGGAATGGGCGAGCCTCTGGACAATCCAGATGCGGTTTTCAAATCCATCGAAGTTCTGCACGATCCATGGGGCATGATGATCTCTCGCCGCAAGATCACGGTTTCCACGTCAGGCCTGGTTCCTGAGATGTGGCGAGTTGCTGCCAACAAAGTTCGCTTGGCGGTCAGCCTGAACGGCAGCAACGATGAGATTCGCTCGCAGGTGATGCCGATCAATAAGCGCTATCCAATCAAAGACTTGCTGGCGGCTTGCAAACAGTACTGTGACGAAACCGGCGACAAGGTGACGCTTGAATACGTCATGCTGAAAGGCGTGACAGACGGGCTCGAGCAAGCGCGCGAGCTGCACAACCTGACAAAATCCATTCCGTGCAAGATCAACATCATTCCATTCAACGAACATCCAGGTTCCGGTTTCGAACGTCCGGACGATCGCCAGATCGAAAAATTCCAGGACGAGCTGATCCGCTTGGGTTCCCACGTTCTGCTCCGTCGCACCATGGGCCGCGACATCTTCGCCGCTTGCGGACAGCTGACCTCCGAATTCGAGAACAAGCCACGCACAATGGACATCTCAAATTCAAAGATCGGCTCGACATACACCAAAGCGGATCTGCGGGCGTAAATATTAAAAACAGCGATTTGACAATCAGTTGGCTGTTGTTCACGCTAAAAGAATGATCATCACGACTAAAAAAAGCTACTTTGTTTTCGGCCTGATTCTTTTTGCAGTGATTGGCGATTTTACATTCGGCTGGAGCGTGAATCTTCGAGACCACATTGAGCGTTATATTCAGAAATCTCATGTATCTGAAAATGTTCCCGAAAATGTTTCGTTTGAAAGCTACTTAAAGAGGGACCTCCAAGCTTTTTTCAAAAACCATTTCAACCGTGATGACATTGTTATTGAATCTGATCTCTTGCGAAAGGGCGCGACACAATCCGGTGTGGCCTATCCTAAATTCTATTCTTGGATAAAAATTTTGGATAGCTCTGGCAAAATTGTCGAAAGAGGTGCAACTCGTATTGCGGCAGTTGAAAAAGATCATTTTGAAGTCACTCATTTTTTTGAAGCATCAAAAATCATTTCTGATCCGGAATCAGTTCGTTCAGTTTTTCCCAAAGCTTTGTTAGAAAAAATTCAAGACCTGGCGCAATCTGAAAACTAACTTTCTAAATGAAGTTTCTGATTCTTTTGGTTAATGTTTGAAATTGTGGCCAAGGAGCTCTGGCTTTTGTTTCCCCCAGTTTTTGGAGCTGCTGAGATTTTCGGATCAATGGGAGTCAAAATTTTTGAATTTCTTCGACGCAGCTCTTCTGGGGCGCCACGGATTTAAAAAGTTTGTTTGGCGGTCTGTGGAGAACTTTCCCTACACCGCGATTTGATGAATTCGTTCTTCGCTCAGGTCTAATCTCCGATCTTCTGCGCCAAACTGTCGAAAGGCAGCCTTCATCCGATTGAATTGACCCTCCCTTGTCCAGCTTCTAGCGTGAGGCTGTCGGAGGCTGTGAAATGGAACGGCTTGGATTTTTGCTGATTCTTTTGATGACGCTTCCATCCTGGGGAGCCGAAATCTTTCGAATTGAAATCCGCGGCTCGATCAATCCGGCGACATCACGATATCTCGGTCGAAGCATTCATGAAACGGAGAAAGCTGGCGGGCAGCTTTTATTGGTGGAGCTCGACACTCCCGGAGGGCTGGTCTCCAGTGTTCGCGAAATGGCTCAAAGTATCGAGTCCTCGAAAATTCCAGTCGTGGTTTTTACAACTCCGGCGGGGGCATCGGCGACTTCGGCTGGCGCGATTTTGATGATCTCCTCCCACTTGGCGGCGATGTCACTTGGAACCAACATTGGGGCTGCTCATCCTGTGGGAGCTCAAGGTGAAGATATCTCCGGAGCCATGGGGGAAAAAGCGGTGCAGGATATATCGGCCTTTGCTCGATCCATGGCCGAACTGCGCAAGCGAAACATCGAGGCCAGCGGCGAGGTGGTTTCAAAAAGCAAGAGCTACACGGCTGAAGAAGCCTTGAAAGCCCATTTGATTGAAATCATCTCGCCCAATGTGGTTTCCCTGCTGGCGGACATCGATGGTCGAGCACTGCAATTCGGTCAACGAACGGTGGTTTTGCGAACCAAGCCGGCCCCTTCGCTGCACAATCTGGAGATGACCTTCGGAGAAAAGGTGCTCAACACGATCGCTCACCCCAACATCGCCGCCGTGCTGATGACTTTGGCCATTTTACTGATCTATGCGGAACTATCGGCCCCGGGTATTGGCATCGCTGGGATCTTGGGCGGAGTCTGCTTGATCACGGCCTTCATCGCCTTTCAAGCCTTGTCCATTCGGGTCGGCGGCTTGGTGCTCTTGGGACTTGGGATTCTTTTGATTCTCAGTGAAGTCTTCGTCGGCATGAGCGGAGCGTTGGCCTTCGGAGGAAGCCTCGCTTTGTTGTTGGGTCTTTTGTGGGGAGCGGATCCCGCAATGGGCGATCTGCGAATCAGCCCCTGGGTGTTGGGTGCCTTGGCGATCGTACTGTTCTCGGGCACTTTTTTAATCGGCTACGGAGTTTCTCGAATTCGAAAACGCTCGGCCGAGACTTTGGCGAGCATTGGCGGCGGCGGAGGCCTTGGAGTGCAGGGATACAAGGGCGTGGTCTTCGATGTCGAGCCGGATGGAAGGTCCGGACAGATCTTGATCCGAGGCGAACTGTGGAAATTCATCTCAACGGAACCAATGAAAGAAAAAGATCCGGTTGTCGTGCGTGGCAGCCGGGGCCTTCGTTTGGAAGTCGCGCACGAAACGGGGTAAGTCATGGAAAATTTCGGTTTGTCGGTTTCCTATGGATTGTTTCTTCTGCTGATGGCGTTGTTTGCCTTCTTCTCCCAAGCCATTCGCATCTTACGAGAATACGAACGCGGCGTTGTCTTCAGATTGGGCCGAGTCATCGGAGCGAAGGGGCCTGGTCTGATCATCTTGATTCCTGTGATTGATCGAATGGTGCGAGTCGATTTGAGAACCGTGACCATGGACGTGCCACCTCAGGATATTATCACGAAAGACAATGTGACGATGAAGGTGAACGCCGTCGTTTATTTTCGAGTGGTCGAGCCCAATCGATCCGTCGTCGAAGTCGAGGAATATTTAGTCGCGACCTCGCAGCTGGCGCAAACCACCTTGCGCTCGGTCCTGGGGCAGGTTGAATTGGATACAGTTTTAGGGGAACGGGAAAAGCTGAACAAAAAACTGCAGGAAATCTTGGACACTCAAACGGATCCATGGGGAGTCAAGGTCAGCCATGTGGAAATCAAAGGCGTCGATCTGCCGAGCGAGATGCAAAGAGCAATGGCAAGGCAAGCGGAAGCGGAAAGGGAGAGACGCGCCAAAGTGATTTCCGCCGAAGGTGAAATGCAAGCCAGCCAAAAACTTTCGGAAGCAGCGCAAGTGCTGGCTCAAAATCCGGTTTCGCTGCAACTGCGCTATCTTCAATCCATGATCGAGATGTGCAGCGACCAGGCCTCGACGATCATCATTCCGTTCCCTATGGACCTCGTCCGGCCCTTTCTGCAGAAGGATTCCAAAGAATTGAAATAGGTCCGAGCGGGAGTTCGGCCGGGCGCTTTCGCAGCTCTTAATGACGCAATTGGTGTCCGGTATCAACGGCATCGTCCGGAACAAAGTCTTATTTACCAGACAATCGAATCGTATTGGCCAAAGTTCGTCGAAGAGCAACGGCGAGTTGGTAAAATTATTCCGCATTTTATTCATGATGAATTTCAAAACTATTTGATCTGCGGAATTCCTGAAAATGGATTTGTAAGGACATATTGTCATCAATGTCGATACTCGGGAATCGTGGCGTTTTCCTGCAAGAACAGAGGCTTCTGTCCAAGCTGCTGTGCCAGGCGCATGAATGTTGAGGCGGCCCATTTGGTGGATCGTGTGCTGCCGGAGGTGTCTATGCGGCAGTGGGTGTTGTCGTTTCCTTGAGCCGGTCGGGGCTTTGAGGCGTTGTTACATAAAAGAGCTTTTGGAACGCGATCCATTTGAAGCGCAGCCATGCATTCTTCCAGACGCCCTTTGCTGCCGAGGGACAATGGGAAATCCCGTTTGCAAACCCAATGAGAACCGGCGATATTTCAGCTCTCAAAACAGGAGCACTCATGTCTGAAATTCTGGTTGTCGGCAGTCTGGCTTACGATTCCATCCAAACTCCATCTGGTAAAGTGGACCGCGCGCTGGGCGGATCGGCGAATTACTTTTCGTTGGCGGCGTCGCTGTTCTCGCGCGTTCGCGTGGTCGGTGTGGTTGGTGAAGACTACGAGAAAAAAGATTTCGATATCCTCACCAAGCGCAATGTCGACACTTCCGGTATGACCATTCAACAAGGCAAAACCTTTCACTGGTCCGGATATTATGAAGGCGACATGAACGAGGCGATCACTCGCGCCACGGATTTGAATGTGTTCGAACACTTCAATCCGCATTTGCCTGAACACTATCGCGATTCGAAATTCGTTTTCTTGGCGAATATTTCTCCGGATCTGCAGGTGAAAGTCCTTGAACAAGTGCAGCAGCCAATGTTCGTCGGCATGGACACTATGAACTTTTGGATTTCCTCAAAAATCGATGATCTGAAAAAAGTCTTGAAAAAAGTCGACGTCGTTCTGATCAACGAACACGAAGCGATGATGCTGACAGGTGCTGCCAATGCGATCGAGGCCGCACCAAAAGTCTGCGCGTTGGGACCGAAGGCATTGGTTATCAAGCGCGGTGAGTACGGTTTTGTCATGTACACCGAAGAGCAGGGCTACTTCATTCTGCCAGCGGTACCGATTGAGAAAGTCACCGACCCAACAGGAGCGGGCGATACCTTTGCCGGTGGATTCTTTGGATACCTGGCAAGCCTGGGTCGCAAGCCGACCATCGCCGATATGAAGATGGCCTGCATGAAGGGCACAGTTCTGGCCAGCTTCACGATCCAGGACTTTAGTGTGGCCGCACTTGCGAAAACCACTTTGAAAGAGCTGGACCAACGACTGGAAAAATACCTGAACGTCATCAAGTTCTAATTAAACGCGCTTCCAGAGCGGAAATCCTCCCGCTCTGGACCTAAATCGAATGCCGACTGCTTTAGAAAAGGCCTGACTTTTCCGATAGTTGATTCAGGCATGAACAGCAAGAAAACGAAAAAGCCTAAAGACGAACTGATTGATTCGTTACTGGAAGATCTCAAAGAAGAATCTTCCGGTGATGATGGCAGTCTTTTGATCGGTCCCGGTGGGATCGAATCGTCCGGCAATTTTTCTGCTGAAGAGACGAACGAACCTGCCGACATCAACGAAGACAAAACGACTTTGCTTCTGACCGAAGAAGAGCGTCCCGCTCAGTACGTCGCTGAATTCTTTGTCGATGACGATAAGTCCAAGCCAATCAAGCATCATGCTCAGCAGATGGAAAAGGTAGCGGAAGCGAAGGTCACACCTCCAGAGGAAATGCCTCCAACCGAGCTGACATTTGATCCGGCAGTGCTTGAGATTAAGCCCAAGTCCAAGCGCGATCTGCCACCGCCAAAGCCAGCTCCGGATACGCTGCCAAATCAGTTCAAGGCTACAGCCTTTGACAATCAATTTCAGCGTGCGGAAAACCTCAAGGTCGCGCAACAGCGAATCCTCGAGCTTGAACAGCACATTGAAAAGTATCGCAAAGAAAATGAGATGCTCAGTTCGGCCAGCGAGATTTCAAAAAACCGAATCGAAGATTTGATTTCGAAATCGCTGCTGTTGGAGAAACAGAAAAACGAACTGAAAGAAATGAACGAATCCGAGCTGCGTATTTTCAAAGACGGACTGGTTTCAAAAGATTCGGAAATCCATCGTCTGCGCACCAAAGTGGAAGAATTGGAAAGCCGTTTGGCCAACGATCTTCGTAAAGTCCGCGTGCGCGAGCGCGAATTGGAAAATCGTCTGGAATTGGCGAAAGTCGAGCGAACAGCTTTGCTGCGAGCCAAAGACGAAACCATTCTAGAGCTGAAACGTAAGACTGAAAATCTGCAGGCTGAAATCGAAGGCTATCAGAACAAAGTCATCGAGTTGGGGCAAAAAATCGACTCCAATCAAGAGCAATTCGCACGCACTGTGCGAGCGCTTCGCCTGGCTTTGACAAATTTAGAAGTGAACGAAAGCACAAGTTCATCAATCACTTTGACTCCGCTGAAAAAAGTGGATTAAGTGTTTCGTCATGGCAGAGCTGAACCCCGTCGAATCTTCTGACAGCCAAAAGCCCGAAGGCGCGGATCTCAAACCGCAGCCGAAAAAAATCAAAGTCGTTGTCAGTGATTTGCATCTTGGAAAAGGCCGAACGCTTCCCAGCGGTGGTACGAACTCGCTGGAAGAATTTTATTACAGCGATAAATTGGTCGAGTTTCTGCATTATTATTCGTCCGGTGCTTTTCGGGATTACGAAGTCGAACTGATCATCAACGGCGATTTCCTGAATTTTCTGCAGGTCGATTACAAGGGGCATTTCCTGACGGTTCTGACGGAGGGTGTCTGTCTCGAGATTTTAAAGTCGATCCTTGAGGGACATAAAAATGTCTTTAAGGCGATGTCGGACTTTGCATTAAAGCCTGGGAACACGATCACCTATATTGTTGGAAATCATGATCAGGCGATGCTCTGGCCGGCTTGCCGTGATTACCTGAATCAAATCGTCGGCACGGCGATTCGCTATAAAAACATCGTGCACTATTTCGATGGCGTTCATATCGAGCACGGTCACATGCATGAATCGGCCAATCGCCTGGATCCACGCCGATTTTTCCTGAAGCGTGATCTGGCCGAGCCGATTTTGAATCTGCCATTTGGTTCCTTGTTTTTTGTCGAGCATGTTCTCAGCATCAAACATCGCTATCCGTTTATCGATAAAATCCGTCCGTTCTCGCAGATGCTTCGTTGGTCGATCCTGAATGAAACCATGATGACCTTTGTAACGGTGGGAAAGACGATCTGGTACTTTGTTCGCTCGGCGCTGGAAAGTGACTCGCGACGCCGCTGGTCCTTTAAGACGCTGTTTAAAATCGTGCTGGAGAGCGCGATTTTCCCGGATTTGACCGAGTCCGCACGCAAGGTCTTATCCGATGACCGGGTGCATACGGTCATTTTTGGACACAGCCATGTGTATCAATACCGCCAGTGGGCCCAAGATAAAGAGTATTTCAATACAGGCACATGGACGGAGATCACATCTTTGGACGTCGTTTCGCTTGGGAAGATCACCAAACTGACCTATGTTTTGATCGAATATCCCGAGGATGGAGGCCGGCCCCGTGGCCGCTTAAAAGAGTGGAAAGGCTATCATCGCATCGAGGAAGATGTTGCCGTTTCTTGATTCTTTCGACAGACTAGTCCCCTGTGATTCAGCTAGTCGACGCCCTTCATTCCACCTCAGCCGATGAAAAGCAAAAATGCCTACAGGCATTGCAGGCGGTTTTGAAACGTCAGGATCTGGGCTTCTATCAAATTCCGGAACGACAAGAGCTGTGGAATGCGGCCGAACGAGCCGGCGTGAAATATCGCGAGCTTTCCGACGACCTGGTGATTGTTGGAATCGGTGGCAGCTCTTTGGGGCCGAAGGCGCTGAACGAAATTTTCGAAAGCCAAGGCCGTGACGGCAAAAAGATTCATTTCTATGACAGCACCGATGCTTTGGATTTCGAGCGAGTCTGGGGCCGGCTGCGCAATCTTTCGCGCACGACTTGGGCTTTTGTTTCGAAATCTGGATCGACCTTGGAAACTTTGGTTGCGGCCGATTTGGTTCAGCAAAGATATTTTCATTCTAAAAATCAACTGCACGCAGTTGTGATTTCAGAAAACCGCAGCAATCCGCTGACGGATTGGGCGCGCGATCGCAAAGTCGACTGTCTGGAAATACCACAAGACGTGGGTGGGCGTTTTTCAGTTCTCTGCGCGGTGGGAATGTTTCCGATGGTTTATCTTGGGATTCCGATTGCTGGATTTCAAGAAGGGGCTCGCAAGGCGCTGCAAAGTCAGGACTTGATCGCGCAGATTATGGCGCAGGCATCGCAAAGTTTTCAGCGTGGCGAATGGATCAGCTTTTTCTGGTTTTACAACACAGTCTACGCCAGCATGGGCCGCTGGATTCAGCAGCTATGGGCCGAGTCTTTAGCGAAAACTCACAACCGAAAAAATCAGCCGGCGCCTCGAGCAAGTACTCCAATGTGGGGCTTGGGTCCCAGCGATCAGCATTCGCTGCTGCAACAGCTGATGGATGGAGCTAAAGACAAACTGATTTTCTTCCTTCGCTTTACGGATCTCGAGAAAAAAGGCGAAGTCGTTCAGGGTACGCATTTCCGTGGACAGGAATTTTTCAAAGGTTACACCATGGGACAGTTGATCGCAGCTCAAGCGCAAGGCACTCGACAGGCTTTGAACGAGCACGGTGCTTCAACTGTTACATTGCAGGTTGAAAGCAGCAGTCCACAATCTGTCGGATTTCAATTGATGAGCTGGCAATTGGTCGTGGCCGGTCTAGGTGAACGACTGGATCTCAATGCTTTTGATCAGCCCGGGGTCGAGCTAGGCAAAAGACTCGCCAAACAAATTTTGCAATCCTAACTTGTTCCGATCGCTGACCAACTTTATACTGAGAGTCCATGGTTCCGAGTGGCGATGAATTTGAAAAAACCAGTATAGTCATGTCCGACACTTTCAAAGGTCGCATGAAGGCAGCTGATGAAGCTCCGCCGGCGCTTGTCGTGTTGATGGGCCCTACTGGCTACGTCGGAAAACAATTTCCACTGACACAGGCAGAATGCATTATCGGCCGCTCGGTCGAATGCCAGATTTTCATCGACGACAAAAGCGTCAGCCGCTCGCACGCGCGTATCAATGTGGCGGGTAAAGAAGTGGCGTTGATGGACATGGGCTCGTCAAATAAGACGATTATCAATGGCAAAGTCTTGCAAGAGATGACGCCGTATAAACTGAACAACAACGATCAGATCAAAACCGGCAATGTGATTTTCAAATTTCTGGAAAGCGGAAACTTGGAAGCAATCACCAACAAAGAAATGAACGACAAGGCCGAGAAAGACGCTCTCACTGGCGCGTACTCGAAAGGTGCTTTACTTGAAAAAGGCCCCGAGGCCATCAAGCGTTCGGAATTCTTGGTGGAAGAGCTCAGTGTCTTGGTGTTCGACATCGATTTCTTTAAGAAGGTGAACGATACCTACGGGCACGCGGCGGGCGACTATGTTCTGAAGACGCTTGC
>CBIHPB010000019.1:0-19618 GCA_966211485.1 uncultured Bdellovibrio sp. | reverse complement strand
CCGAACCGGTTCCGAAGGCTTTTGCGGCGCCGATCATGTTCAACTGCGTGCCTGAAATCGGTTCGTTCAAAGACAACGGCTTCACCAGTGAAGAAATCAAAGTGATGAGCGAAACCCCAAAGATCATGGGTCAACCGGATCTGAAAGTTTCAGCGTTCACCGTTCGTGTTCCAGTTCCCAATGCTCATGCGGAAACGGTGTGGGTGAAAATAAAAAAAGATGTGACCCGCGATCAGATCATCAAAGCGATGACTGAAGGCGAAGGCATGGTGGTCGAAACCGACGCCAAGAAATATCACACACAAAAATTCGTCTCAGGAAAAGATCCCGTTTACGTCAGCCGCATCCACAAAGACTTGGCCGACGAGCGCACCTGGATGATGTGGGTCGTTTCCGACAACATCCGCAAAGGTGCCGCCCTGAACGGAATCCAAATCGCCGAACAAATCGAAGCCTTTAAATAGGCGCCTGGCTACTTTTCTCTAAGCGGTGTGTCGAAAGGTAGGCTGTTATTTCACTGCCATTTGGAAGTGAAGCTAAGGTAGCTCTTCGGCCAGACTGAGATCTTTGAGCTTTTGATAAAGAAAGAGTTCGTTTTTGGGATCCAGTTTTTTAAATTCGGCCATGAATTCAGGCTTAGGTGTGAGATCCATTCCGATCAAAACGTAGCTGTTCATGCACATTCCACAGCCAGAGGGGCGAGACGACCATCTTATTCTTAGTTTCCCGTTGTATATTTTCGGCTCAAAGATTGCGAATCCCTGTAGATCCAGTTCTTCGATGTAATCTTTTAATTTGACGTCTGGCGATTTGCTTTTTGAAAAATGGGTGGTGACGTAGGCATCTTTTTTCAAAGCTGCAACAATTTCTGCTTCATCAAAATAGTCCGTGATGACAGCTGGCTTTCTGGTTTTGAGATCATGGGTTTCGAAATACACGTTTGTGTAGACCGGACCGCATCCGCCACTTTCCATTGAGCCTTTTTCAAAAGATACCAGTGGGCCGACTTTGGACTCGACATATTCGTAAAAATTGTTCGTGGTGGGGCATTTGGGAGTGTTGTAATCCACGAGATCCTGGCAACGCTCTAAAAAACCGTCGGTGACAGGTTGCCCGGATTTGAGTGTCAGGATTTGGTGTGAATTGATCTGCCATGGAGGAGAGCCGATACTTTTGAACTTCAAGCCCTTTTTAAAAATATCAATTAAGGCTTCGCAGTTTTTGAAATAGAAGAGCCTTTGAGGAAGACCCGGTTTGTCGGCAAGCATCATCATACCTTGTGAAAAAGCGCCAAAGTTTTCATTGAAGACTTTTTTAATTTTGTACTGGGCGGTGAGATCAAAGGAATTTTTTTCGATCTCTTTCAGCATCTGCGCTTCGGTGAGGACCTTTAATTTTCTTTTTTCTGCCTGATCCTCCTTTACTTTTGCAAGATCGTCTTCAGACAATGCTTCGGCTTCATTAATTCCTGAGGAGCCATCGGTTTTGTACTGCGCGACCCATCCCTTTTTTCCGTTTTCAGTCAGGACTTCGTACCATGTTCTGGAATCATCGGAGGAGTCATACCAAGTTTCGGAATTGAGCAGTTTGACAAATTCGCCGTTGAGCACGCCGATTTTAGTTCCATTTGCTTTGTTCAATAAAGCTGAATTCCGACTAAATTGAATGTTGCGGTGACTGCATCCTTTGCCGCCTGTGTGGCACTCTTTGACGATCTTTATTTCCTCTTTGGCGTGTAGCTGCTGATTAAAAAAGAGGAGAAAGCAAAGTGACATGAATTTGAAGGAAGAAAGAAGGCTCATCATGATCAGATCGTACCAGAAATTATAAAATTTGCTGTCCAAATTTTGGACAGACCTTGAGAGTTTTCAAAGACTTCGCTTTCTCCCAATCGGAAACAGCCTTCGTGTTAAATTTCCCGCTGGGTACGGGTGGGGTTATGAAAATCTTCTTTCTTATTATCATGATTCATTTTTTCGCATATTCCGTTGTGAAAGCGGAAGAGTCTTCCGAGGCCAGTTCTTATACTGTTCCATCCGCGGTTTCTCCGGCGGTGTTGGTCGAAGCGACCCAGCAGGATGAATGCCAGATTATCCTTCCGCAGCTGGAAAGCGACTACAAAGAGATCGAAGCCAAATTCAAAATCATTAGCGATGGCGTGACAATCTCTCAGGAGAATTACCTGGTCGGTTTCAATCAGATGACCCAGATTCTTTTTCAGATGGTAAAGACCCGTGAAGAAGAAACGGCTGCGATTTCACAAAGCCGTGATCGTTTGAAGGCGTCGGTCGAAAATCCAAGCATGCCAGATCCGACCGAGGCCTCTAAAAATCTGCAAAGCAATTATCTGGATCTAACAGTTCGTCTGTACTCGAGCCTGATGGACGCTCAGAAAAGTTTGGATACTTTGAAAGAGCAGCTGAGCTTGGCGGAATCAACTCGAGGTCAGCTTGAACTGCAAAAGCAGGAGATGGAAACCCTCGATCACCAGAAATTGGCGATCGAAGGTAAATTGGTTTCACTGAAAATCAAATGTCAGTCTGGCAAAAGTCGATAGGCCCAGCAAAATCAGCTAGGCCAAATCAAACCAGTTCATTCAGATCAACGCTTCGAATTCTTTGATCTTCGCTTTCACAACCTGAATTGATTTCTGCCAGTACTCGGGTTTGCGGATGTCTTCGCCCAAATGCTTTTGCACCAAGGCTTCGGCCGTCATGCGACCCGTGTCGCGCAGAATTTCCGTGTACTTGGTCCAAAATCCCGCACCCAGTTCTTTGCGTCGGGCATAGATGCTGAGAGCAAACAAATATCCGAAGGTGTAAGGGAAATTGTAGAAGCTGGCATCGCTGAACGAGAAATGCATTTTGGTTGCCCAGAACATTTTCTCATTTGCTGACAATGTGTCACCGTACCACTTTGTCCAAGCTTGATCGGTCAACTCCGAAAGCTCGCGTGCGGACAGTGCTCCGTCTTTGCGTTTCGTGTAGAAATTCCTTTCGAATTCAAAGCGCGCCGGAATGTTCAGCAGCAAGGCAACCGCACCTTCGACATTCGCCCAGGCGAAATCCATTTTCTGCTCGCGAGTCGTCGCTGTCTGGATCATCTCATCCATCAAAACGGTTTCAGCAAAGATGCTGGCCGTTTCCGCCAAAGTCATCGGATAGTCCATCTCGTGCGCCGACAAATCGCGGATCACCCACGAATGATATGCGTGACCCAATTCGTGAGCCAGTGTTGAAATGTCATGGTTCGATCCCAGATAAGTCTGAAACACACGCGGAGTGCGGGATTTCATAAAGCCTGTGCAGTGAGCCCCTGGTCCCTTGTTCGGAAGGACTCGGGCTTCGATCCACTGGTTTTTCACCATCATATCGACGAAGTTTCCGAAGTCGGCGTTCACGTTTCCGAATGCCGTGCGGATAATTTTCACCGCTTTGTCGAAATTAGTGGGGCCGGACGCCGTTTTCAGAGGGGCCGGGGCCAAAAGATCCCAAGGGTCTAATTTTTTCTTTCCATGCATTTTGGCCATCAGCAAAGCCGCATTTTGAAGATCAGCTTTGTTGCTTTCAACCGCCGACCACATTGCATTCAGTGTCGCCTCTTCGATGCGGTTATCCAGCAAAGGTCGTTGCAGAAAATGGCTTGGCTTGGTGTGCGAGCGTTTTTTGCAAACTTCCAAACGCCAGCCAGCCAAAGAATTCAAGACAGCAGCGGCTGGCTCTTCATTTTCTTTCCAAGTCTGCTGAATGCCTTGCCACGCGATCTTTCGCTCTTGCTCGTCCGCACTGCGGATCATTCCAGAGGCATGAGCCAGTCCCACTTGTTCTGTCTTTCCGCCTTTTTCGATTTTCACTTTCAAGGTGCCGGCTAGCGTGTAATACAAATCACCCCATGCCGTGAAACCCGCCGGAGACAAAGCCGCCATCAGGGATTCTTCTTTTTCGCTCAGCAAGTGGGTACCAAGAATTCGCTCTTGCTCCCATTTGAAGCGTGAACCGTTCAGTGCATCCAGAGACACGATCTTTTCAAACACCGAAGTCTCGCAAAGGCTCACGAACAGCTGTACGGGCTTCATTGCTTGCGCTTTCACCGAGCTCATTTGATTGAGCTGCGAGCTTTTGCTTTTCGCTGCCTCGTTGGTGGCATCGGTATTTTCCAAACAGCCGACATAGGCGCGCAGAGTTTGCAGAATGATATCTTGCTGGTCACTGTGGACTAGAATTTTCTGAATTGTTTCAATCGTCGCGGCATCGGCTGATGTGCTGCCAAGCTTCGTGCGGACCGAATCGGTCAATTTCTGGATTTGCAAAGTCAGGTTTTGCACTTGCGATTCGTCAGCTGCGAATTCTTTCGAGCCAAGAGCCGGGTATTCGCTTTCGATATTCCATGCAGGAAGATTCATATAATTGGATCCTTTATTTTTTCAAAGCCGCTTCGACATCGCCGGCCAGGTCTTCGGGTTTTGCTTGCGGAGCATATCGCTGGATGACTTTTCCGTCTTTGCCAACCAGAAATTTGGTGAAATTCCATTTGATCGCCTCGATTCCCAGAATTCCTGGGGCGGATGATTTCAGAAAATCATAAACCGGGGTCGCCTCACTGCCGTTGACATCGACTTTGGCCAGCACCGGGAAGGTCACGCCGTAATCCATGCGGCAGAAGGCCTGAATTTCTTCGTCGGTGCCGGGCTCTTGCGCGCCAAACTGATTGCTGGGGAATCCCAGAACTACAAATCCTTGGTCTTTGTACTTTTCATACAGTGCTTCGAGGCCATCATACTGCGGAGTGAAGCCACATTGACTGGCTACGTTCACAACCAGGACGACTTTCCCCGAATACTGAGCGAGGTCGACATCCTGTCCGGCCGCGTTTTTAACTTTGAAATTGTGAAGAGAACCTTGTGTTTCCTGAGCCATTCTTGGCCTCCTGTCCAGCGATTGGTGGCCACACTCTAGCCACCTGTCAAAGGCGTGAAAAGCTTTTGGGCAGCGGGTTGTCTCATTTTGAGAATCTCCCTCTCAAACGTTAACGAAAGCTGGGCTTTCGCCGATAATAAACGCCGGGGGATCAGTGCCTAAAATCTTTCACATTCTAGCCGTGATAATTTTGATGCATGCCTCTATGGTCCAAGCAAATGATGTCGATCCGGCACGCATTCGAAGTGCTCAGAGTGATGCTTGCGGTGGTTTGAAGCCAACCGGCGATAAGGAGATGGATGAGGACGCCGTCGATCGATATCAAGCTTGCCTAAGCGATACCGCGAATCAGGTTCGAGCTGACTATATTGCAGAGCAAGAAAAGAAAAACGAGCCCCCGGTCGATAACACCGTATTGGATGCCAATGATGCCCGTGATAAGGCTGCTCGTGAGCAGCAGATGACTCGGGAGCAAGCGGCTTCGAAGAAACTGGATTCCATCGGCAAACGTTGCGAGCAGGAGACAGCCGAGGCCGGTGAGACCTGCAATTTCAGCAAGAGCAAAGATGCCCAGATGGTTCTTGGAATGGCCAACCAGATGAAGGCACAAATTCAGACGATGGCGATGACCAGTCCGGCTGCGATGTGCTCAAAAATGGGAAATCTCAGCCAGGCAATGGATGCCGCTGTCGCCGCATTCAGTGGTTATTGCACAACGGCTTATACGACATGTGACAATGCCTGTGGCGATGACGAAGCCGATTTGAAAGCTTTGAAAAATGCAAAGCCTGCCTTGGTCGGTCTTCAGGCCCGAATCGAAGAGGCGGAAGACGACATTCGTGACAACCGCAAAAAGTGCAACAAGCTGGCAGGTAATATTCAAAACGTGTTTCAAAACGTGGGCTCTTACGCCCAGATCGAAGCCGCCAAATCTCAGTACTGCGGCGAGAAGACGGATGCCTTGGCGGCACTTTGCAAATCTCAGCCAGGAAATGCTTTGTGCAAAAATGCGGGCACCGCGAACTGTGCTGATCCCAATGTGGCGACCAGCTCGGTCGTTTGTATCTGTCAGAAAAATCCATCGGATCCTCGTTGTGGAGCGCAAAGTGCGATCGGCCTCAACGGCGGACAGAAAACAGGTGCGGTTGCCGGCGGTGGAGCTGCGGATGCGGCGGACAAGTCAGGAGACTTTGGCGGACTTGGCGGCGATGGAGTTGGTGGACCAGGCTTTGAAGGAAATGCATCCAACGACGGCGGCGGAGCATCGTCGGCTCGAAGTGGCTTTGGCGGTCGTGGCGGCGGCTTGGATATGGGCGGCGGTCAAGGCGGCGGTAAGGCGGGCTCGGCAGCTGGTGCCAGCACCGGAGCCAATCCTGCACAGGGAACAAAAATTATTTCAGGCTACGGTGTTGGTGGCGGCGGTTCAGCTGGCTATCGATCTGCTGGCAGTGGTGCGGCCCCAGGCGCACAGCAAGGTGCTGGTGGACGCAACGGTTACTACGGCGCAAACGGTGCCGCAGGCAAACCCGTCGATCTCAGCAAATTCTTACCAGGCGGCTCGATGGATCCGCGACGTGGATTGGCGGGTGTTTCGGGACCTGATGGTATCACCGGCCCGAACTCCGACATTTGGAAGAAGATCCAAATGCGATACTACTCGGTCTCGCCTTCGTTATTGCCATAATTCCGGGTTGCGCTCAATGCGCTCTTAAATCAACCCGTGCAATTCCTTAATCGCTTTTTCTCTCTGAGAGTGCGGCACCAGAACGGTCGCACTCATGGCGGATTGCAAAGTCATCAAGACGGAAATCTTTTTTCCTTCTAATGTCGAGAGGATCTTTTGAACCACATCAGGTGAGGTGCTGCCGGTGCAGGTTGCGGTCACGCTGGAGAGCTTTTCGCTTCCCAGTTTGAATTCCTTTTCGCCTTCCAATTCTTTTTCGATGGCGGTCAGAATTTCTTGGGGACCCGTCATGTACATGTAGGTTTTATCTTTTTGCGAATGGATTTGAAGAATCTGCGGGAAAGCGATTTCTTTTTCGTTGAACAGGCCTTGCAGCTTTTCCAGTGCTTCGGAAGCGGACAGCTTGCCAGATTGAATTTCCAGAACTCGTTCGTGCGAATTGATTCCCAGAATTTGTGCTGTTTCAAACATCGCTTTTCCCTCTTTTTTTGTCTCTGCCTGTTTGTCTTTCAAAGTTTTTGAGTCTTTTGGCAATTCAGCCTGAACCCAAGTTCCCTCTTTGGTCTTATGAGCGGCTGGTCCGATATAGAGCCGAATATTTTTCTTCTTCGCCAGCTCGACACTTCGATAGTGCAGAACCTTGGCGCCCCAGAAAGTCATCTCTAGCATCTGATCGTAACTGAGCTGATTCAAAACTTTGGCGTCTTTCACCAGATTGGGATCTGCTGTGAAAACGGCAGGCACGTCTTTCAAGATCTCACAAGCTTCCGCTTTGAGGTAGGCCGCCATCGCAACCGCAGTGGTGTCCGTGCCTCCGCGACCCAGCGTTGTGATCTCTTTTGTTTTCGGAGACACACCTTGAAATCCTGCCAGCACAACGACCTTTCCTTCGTTCAAGGCTTCTTCGACCCGGAAAGCTTTCACATCTTGAATGTAGGCATTCACATGCGAATGGTCTGTTAGAATTCCGGCTTGGCTGCCGGTGAAGCTGATCGCTTTGCAACCCAGATCATGCAAAGCCATACTAACCAAAGCCATGCTAATACGCTCGCCCGTGGTCAGTAGCATATCCATCTCGCGGCGATTGGGCCGTTTGGAAACTTGCTGAGCCAGCTCGATCAGTTGATTGGTGGTCTTCCCCATAGCCGAAACGACGGCGACAACTTTGGTGCCTTCTTTCGAGAGCACAGCAATTCGCTGGGCGACAGCTTTGACCTTCGCAGGATCCGCAAGGGTCGCACCGCCGTACTTTTGCACAATCAATTTCGGAGCTTGCGTTTTGGACATGAGTGGCATCATGACTGAAGAAGCCGGGAAGCGCAATCTCTGCCGGACCGTTTCCGGCAGACCCATTCAGTAAATCAGGAGGCCCTCCTTAATTCTTCAGTCCACTTAGCCGCAGCCAAAGCTGAGCTTTCAATTTGATCATCGCTCTGACAGCTCAATCCCACTCTGCCATCGGTAAAGCTGCCGGTTGTGTTGGCCGCAAAGCACTCGGAGGTTGGCAAGCTCATCTTTCCCACCAGCCCATCGGGGCTTGATATGATCGATTTGCAACTGCCACGTGGAAGTGCAAAGCTTCCGTGTCTTTTGGTCCCGGTACTGACAACACCGATCTCTTTTGAGCACAGCTTTCCGAAGCAAATACAGAGAAGTCGTTTGAGATGGACCGGCCGCTTTGACCGGCTGAGACTTTTTTTCGATTTTTTGATTTTGCACTTTCGTCTTACTCGCAATAACCTTGTCCGCCACATGCTCCAGTACCTGATCCCAACTGCCATGTGGCAGTGAGTGGGAGATGAGGTCTCGCATTGCATTCAGTTTCAGCCACTGCTCTTTGCTCAGAGTAATCTCAAATCTCACTGACTCGTCGGCTTGGTGTTTCAGCTTCATTTCAGACTTCACTTCAAGATCCAAAGTTTTAGAAACAATCACTTGCGATTCGGCGATGGATTTCTGTTTGAGGTTTTTAATCAGTTGAGACTTCAATTGAATCTGATCAGACTTTGTTTGAGCTTTCGTTTGTGTTACTTCTTCTTGCTTGGATTTTGTCTGAATTAAGGATTTGCCATTCAGTTTGCCCATTTCCCGAAAGGATTTCTGCACGAGACTGACTTGTGCCAAATTCAAATCGCCTGATTCAAGATTTTCAATCACATCCGGAACTTCCTGTGAAAGACGGTAGGCATCGATTCGGCGTTGGGCAGAACCGGCTGAATACTTGAGGTGTTTGGTGAGGTAATCAAAAAGACTTCCGAAGGACATTTTGAGATAAAGTTTTCGGCGATTGACTTCCTTGATGTGCACCAGGACTTCCGCCAAAGTTTGCCGCTCTCGTTGAGCGACCGCTTGGAAGCTATCATCCAGCTCTTCGTTAGAAAGAGTTTCTAAATAGACAATCGGCAAAGTGCCAAGATTCGTGTTCTTTGGTTTTTCTTGTTCGTCGGTATTTGGAATCGTCTGGGACAAATCAATCATAGAAGACCTCGCTTTCGAATGAAGTGATAGCATGGTTTTTTAAAATGCGATTTCCGCAGTTTCTTCGGATGGAATTTGAAATTTCGTACTTCCATTTGGCGGCGGATAGAACGCACACACTTGGCCAATATTCAGTCCAACAGGCAAAACTAAAGAAGCTTCGTGAATATTTCAAATGCCGCTCAGGCGGCGAAAGTGTGGCGGTCGAAAAGTCGGTCAAGAATATTTTTTAAAAATTCCGCGTACCTATGAGTTGAAATCGTAAGCAGAAAAGTTTGTCGATTCGAATTAAGGAGACTGGATTGGCTCGAACAATCAGAGCAAGCAGAAGTAGTCGGATCGATGCCCAGTGGTTTGAATAATCCCACTTCCAAATGGCAGTGTCATTACGTCCAAGCCGGAATCAAAAATGTGGTGCTACCGGCGCAGGAATTCGCTGGCCATTGCTGATGCGCCTTTTGGAACGCGGATCGAGTGGTAGGGGACTTGGTTGGGGATATATCCCAAGACCAGCTCGGCATTGAGATCTTTCAAGGCCTTGGCTGTGATTCCCAACTTATCGGCCAGATTCGCAAGATCGGTCCCGCCCGGAGCTGTGACCAAATCAAAATCCAAACTGTCGAACTGTGAAAGATCGCGGAAGCCATAAAGACTTGGCGACTTGGCAATCATCATCGCTGCCAGAATTTTCGGAACATAGTCGGTCGTTTCTTGAGGCAAAGCCCCTTGGCGCGCCAAGGCCCAGAAATCTTTCGTGCCATATTTGTTGATCTGCCGGCGCAAACCGCCTTCGCCCATGTTGTAGCTGGCAGCGACCAGGTACCACGAGCCGAATTCTTCGTGCAGGTCCTTCAAATATTTGATCGCGGCCATGGTGCTTTTCTTCAGATCGCGACGCTCGTCAATCCACCAAGCTTGGCGCAGGCCATAGTGCTGACCGGTGGTGGCGATAAACTGCCAAGGACCGACGGCTTCGGCGTGGCTGACTGCGTTTGGCAAAAAACCACTTTCGATCATCACCATAAACGCCAAGTCTTGCGGAAGACCCGCGTTCTTCAGTTCTTTTTGAATGAAGGGCATGTACTTGGTCGAACGCTCGAGCCAATCGCGGAACCAGTTTTTCCCTTTGTCTTGGAAGTAGCTGATCCAAAAGCTGACGCGCTTGTTGTAAGTCACCGGCAAATCAAAAATCAGAGAAGCAGATCCGGAAGCGGGAGCTTTCTTCAAGCGAGCTTGCAATCGCTCTTTCAAAGAAAGTGTCGGTTGTTTTTCATATGCAGAAGTCTCTGTCGCAGTCTTTTGAGTCAATGCATTTGCCGGGGTTTCCATCGCAGCTTTGGGAGGCAATGCGGCCCATGCGCTGGAAGCAGCAAAGCAGACAGTCAGACAGAGCATCAGGAAACGTGCGGCAGTTCTCATTTCTTCGATTATCCGGGAGAAAAAACAGATAGTAAATATTTTGACGGTCCCGCTGGTTTCTTTGACGAGGAAGGGCCAGGTGTGAGCTCTTCGAAGGTCGAGTCTTCCATCTGAAAGTGAATCGTATCGGTTGCCACCATCAATCACTGAAGGTCAAAGTCGCAAAATCAAGACAGAAGCCAAGTCCAGATTCGCTCGGCACAGGCGTTGCTGTTGTTCTCCATCAGGAGGAGTGGCATGAGTACAAAAGGAGTCTACACGGCATTGAGTGGCGCGATCGCTCAGTCCCAAAGGCTAGACACCATCGCCAATAATATGGCGAACGTGAACACTCCCGCTTTCAAAAAAGACCAACAGGTTTTTCAAGAATACATCACCGCCAATGAAAAGCCTCCCGAAGTCATTCAAGTTCCAAAGATTCCGGGATCGATCGAAAGCTTCTACGACATGCAAGGCGGGGACAAAGCCTACGTCGATGCCAGCGGCACTTACACCAATTTCTCGCAAGGCGGGATGAAGTCCACGGGCTCTCCACTGGATGTAGCCATCGATGGCAATGGATTTTTCGAAATCGCAACTCCGCAAGGTGTGCGGTTCACGCGTCTAGGTTCCTTCAAATTGGACGGCAACGGCCAGTTGGTCACCAAAGATGGATATCCTCTTTTGAAAAATGCGCCGGAAGGCACAGATCCATCGGCACGAGTGATCAAAGTCACCGGACAAGCCCAAGTGACGATCACCGATAGCGGCGATGTCTTTGAAGGTGATCAAAACATCGCGAAAATCGGTCTCATCGATGTGAAAGACCGTGACGTGCTTCGCAAGATTGGTGGAGCCCTGTACGAATTCAAACCAAATGCTCAGCCGGAAGTTGTGAATGTCGGAAATCCTTCGCTGAAGCAGGGATTTTTGGAAATGAGCAACGTGAATATCGTGCAAGAGATGACGGATATGATTGCCACCACCAGGACATTTGAAAGCGCTCAAAAAGCAATTCAAGCCTACGATTCGATGTCAGACAAACTGATCAATGTGGCCGGATCCATAAAGTAAGGGAGTAAGCGATGATCAAAGCACTGAACACAGCCGCAACCGGTATGCAAGCCCAGCAACAGAACTTGGATGTTCTTTCGAATAACTTGGCCAATATCTCGACCAACGGATTCAAAAAATCCCGCGCCGAATTCGAAGATCTGATGTACCAAACTCAAAAAGAGCCGGGCCAAGCCACTGGTCTGAATGCGATCTCACCAACAGGCGTGCAAACGGGCCTTGGTGTAAAGACGGGTGCCATTCAAAAAGATTTCTCGCACGGTTCATCGATCGTGACCAAAAATCCATTCGATATCCAGATCGAGGGCTCGGGTTTCTTCCAAATTCAAACGACAGACGGCATTGCCTACACTCGGGATGGCGCCTTCAAACGCGATCCGCAAGGGCGCTTGGCCGACCGAAATGGAAATCTTCTGCAGCCTGAAATTTCAATCCCAGCCGATGCGGCCGGCATTGATATCTCCTCGACAGGCGAAGTGAAAATCATCATGGGTTTGAATGATCCTCCACAAACTGTGGGACAGATCGATATCGTCAACTTCGTCAATCCGGCGGGCTTGCGCTCGATCGGTAAAAACTTGTTCACGCAGACGACAGCCAGTGGCCAGGCGATCGCGACTCGTCCAGGTCTGCAGGGAACGGGATTCTTGGCGCAAGGACAGTTGGAAGGATCCAACGTCAACATCGCCGAAGAAATGGTGAATATGATCACCGCTCAACGTGCTTATGAAACCAACTCGAAGGCGATTCAAGCCGCCGATTCAATGCTGCAAACCGTGAATAATCTGAGGTAATCGCTGTGAAGTTTGTAGGTCTTCTGATCGCATTGCTGATTTCAACAAGCCAGGCCTGGGCCGAGCGCTTTGAAATCCGCGTCGCTGAAAAAAGCACCGTGCGTGTCGGTGAACCTGTTCGCCTTGGAAATCTGATTTCAGGAATGATTCAGGACGCCGAGCTGAGCAATAAGATCTACAATCTGGTGGTCTTCGAGGCGATCACTAGCGAGGAAGAAAAAACATTCAAAAGCGACGAGCTGGCGTTGATCCTGCGACAAAAGTTGTCGTTTCAGGATCTGCAGCGGCTGTCGATGAAGATTCCGGATCAAGTGAAGGTGCGCGCGCAAAGAAATTATCTGCATGCGGGCGACCTGATGCGCGAAATCACCGATCAGGCCAAGCTTTTGTGCACAGGATGCACGATCGAGTTCGATGATCTGAAAGTTCCCGAGCTGAAACTGCGCGAAGAGGTTTTGCAAACCCGGCTCGAAGTTCAGAATCTGAAAGCGGCCGGCAGTTTTCTGCTGCCATTGCAGGTGGAAACCTCGCAAGGCAAATCCGTTTACTGGGTGACGGGACGGGTTTCCTTCTACAAAGAAGCGCCTGTCGCCAAACGCTTGATCCAAGCGGGCGAGCGGCTGACCGAAGCCGATGTCGAAGTGAAGAAAATCAATGTCAGTTTCGCGAAAGATAGCGCGCCTGCATTGGCCGAGCTCACAGGAAAAATCACAACCCATATGATCACAATGGGCCAGCCTGTTTTGGCTGGTGACCTCAAACGCGAACCGGCGGCTACTCGCGGACAAGTGATCAAAATTCTGGTTGGTAATGACAGTTTCGAAGTGTCGTCATCGGGCACGGCTGAAGAGGCCGGCAGCATTGGCGACGTGATTCGTGTGAAAAGTTCAGACACGCAAAAACTTTTATCCGGTGTGCTGGTGGATCGAGCCACCGTGCGCGTGCAGTAGTTAGGTTGGGGAGACGAAGGATGTTGACAAGAAGCCTCATGTTTCAAGCTCTGTTTCTGGTGATGATCGCGATCAGCCTGATGAACACAGGTTGCAGCACATTGCAGGGATGGATGGGCTTTAACGACGACAAAGACAAAAAAGCGAAGGTTGCAGATGTTCAGCCGGACAAGCCAGCGTTGACGAAGTTTTCGGATACTCCGACTGTGCTGAATCCTTCCGATCGTCAGTATCGCAAGATGACTCGCTCGCGCATGGAAGAAGAATCGGATTTGGGTTCAAATGCCGGTAGCATGTGGGTGGGAGAAGGCCAAGGCGCTTATCTTTTCTCACAAAACAAATCGCGCAAAGACGGCGACTTGCTGAATGTGAAAGTCGAAGGCACGGCTCAGAAACAAATCGAAACCAAAGTCAGCGTGATCAAAAAATTGCTGAAACAGCTCGAGGAAGAAGAGCTAAAAGCCCAGCAGCCGGTGCCTGTTCCCATGGCTGACAACAATCCAAATCCACAGAAGCCAGAGGCCGCTCGTGCTCCTGCCAGCGAGGCCAAAAAAACAGACGAGAAGGAAGAGGCACTGGATATCGGTGCGGTTCCAACCCGAATCGTCGAGCGCTTGGCTGACGGAAACTACCGCATCAAGGGGGCTCAGCCCTTCATGATCGGAAAGCGTGAATACAAAGTGATTATCACAGGCCTGATCCGCCCAGAAGACTTCAATGACGAGGGTGTGAGCTCTTCCAAGCTCCTCGATCCACAGTATGACGTCGTCAGCATCCGAAGGAGCCAGCAATGAGAAAAATTCTAATCACCGGTCTGATCGTGATGATCGGTTTGATGGCGCAAGCCGCGCGCTTGAAAGACATTTCTAGCATCCGCGGTGTGCGTGAAAATCAGCTGGTCGGTTACGGAATCGTTGTGGGTTTGAAGGGCACGGGCGATGGCAAAGCCGAATTCACCAGCAAATCGACAGCTCGCATGCTCGATAAATTGGGAGTCAAGCTGGACACACAAGCTGTTGAAAGTAAAAACGTGGCAGCCGTGATCGTGACGGCGACACTTCCTCCATTCGGTAAAGCCGGAAACCCAATGGACATCACGGTTAATGCCCTGGGTGACGCTTCTTCTCTCGAGGGCGGAACACTTCTGCAAACACCACTGCGAGCCGCGAACGAGCAAATCTTCGCTGTGGCGCAAGGTTCGATTTTGATTGGCGGTGACAGCAAAAATGCATTCACAACAGTCGGACGAATTCCAAATGGTGCCATCATTGAAAAAGATGTCGGCGCGGATTTCTCGTCTCGAAAAATGTATCGCCTCACTTTACACAACCCGGATTTCATTACAGCAGCGCGCTCGATTCTCACGATCAACCGTGAGCTTGGCGGTCAGTATGCGACAGCGAAAGACGCGGGCACCATCGACGTCGTCACACCTTTTGCGTATGAAGGCCGCGGTGTTGAGTTGCTGGCAACCATCGAGGCGATCGAGATCAATCCGGATTCAAAAGCACGCGTGATCGTGAATGAAAAAACGGGAACAGTGATCATCGGTGACAAAGTTAAAGTTTCAAAAGTTGCAATCGCACATGGAAATCTCAGTGTGAAAGTGGGAGCCGGAAAAGACGGCAAACCCGCTAAGGATGGGGGAGACGAACGAGTCATGCTACTAGACTCTGGCGTGAGCGTTGGGGATCTAGTCCAGGCCCTGAACAAGCTGGGTGTCACTCCGAAAGACCTGATTTCCATACTTCAGTCCATTAAGGCAGCTGGAGCTTTGCACGGGGAGCTTGAAGTTTTATGAAAAAGAATTTTGGATTTGACACAAAGTTTAATAAAATAAAATTATCCGCTCGCAGTCTATGGATGGGCTTCGAGCGCGGGGAGGGTGAGTTAGAGATCGAGAACCAAGGACGGTTTGATCAATCTCGTTTCTCGCAGGAAACAGAGGCAATAGGTCAGCAAACGCCAAGGATTGGCGAAGATAGGCCGAAGCTGAGATTCACTCAAAGAGTGTCAAGTGCAGGATGCACGCTGAACTCTGACTCAACTCCCCACTTTTCTTCTCTGGAAGGAAATATCCAAGAAGGAAGCACACCACGCTTCCTTCTCCAGGAGAAAACTTTCTCGGGTTCTCCAGAGACCTACAAGTTTCCACTGACAAGTGAAGGCGTGATCACCGGAATCAACTTCACGATTTCGTCAGCGGAAATTGATGTCACCGAGACGATCAATCAGAAGGCGACATTCAAGTTGGCGGAGCACACTCAGAAGCGATTGGCCGCACTTTTCAACGAAGCTGCAATCATCGATGAAGATCCAGCAGTTTAAGCCCGTCCGACAACCTCTCACACCCGAGCAGCAGGATCAGAAACTGCGCGAAGTCGGCGAGCTTTATGAAAAGCAATTTCTGCGCGAGATGATGAAGCAGATGCGCTCGACGATTGATGATGGCGGCGGAATGCTTCCGACCAGCTCGGCGGAAAAAATTTTTCGCGAGCAGTTGGATCAAGAGTATGTGGAAAAATGGGGGGATCGCGGTGGACTGGGCTTGGCGGATGTGATTCACCAGCAGCTGCGGGAAAAATTCGGCGCGATGCTGGGACTTAGGCAGGATGCCAAACCCATGGGGCCGATCAAGATCGACGCCAAAAGCCAGCTCAACAACCCTCTGAAAATTCAAAACGGGCAGGCCTCCAGCCCGACTAGACCTGGCAAGACAACGATTCAGTACGATCTGCAAAAAGCGGCCTTGGGTGACAATGAAGTCACTTCGCCTTGGTCGGGGACTTTGACCGGAATTAAAAAGCTCAACGCGGACGAGAACGTATTAGAGCTGGCGCATGACAACGGGCTTAAAAGCCAGTTGGTTTTTCGCGGACAAATCGAGAAGGTGATGGAGAAGGATTTGCAACCCTCAAAGCTGCAGGTAGGCGCGGAAATCCAGGCTGGACAAAGGCTTGGGCTCTTGAGCCCAGAAGCAAAATCTTTCTTCTGGACCGTCGACGCGACTGACTCACTATGATACACTTTTTAAATGGTGATCCAAGGACTGGAAGCACCAGGAAACACAATGAGGTATTCCGATGAAGATTACTCACAATAAAGTCGGCACAAACCTGAACACAACGGATGCAGGCAAGTCTGACAAAGCAGAAAAGGCAAAAGCAAACGGCGGCAAAGGAAATGCGGCTGCGTTGCAATCGGATGCCGATCTGGGCGCAACCAAAGTGGACCTTTCTCCACGCGCTCAAGAGATGAAAAAAATCAAAGAAGCGGCTTTGGCGGCACCTGACGTGAACGAAGAAAAAGTCGCGCGTCTGCAAAAGCTGATCGATGACGGAAAATACAAAGTCGCAGCGAAGGATATCGCTGACAAGATGGTGGATGAAGAGCTCAGTTGGAGCTAATTCCCTCTGACGAACTGAACTGACAATTTGCTCTCTGGAGGAGTCGCATGGATGCGCCCAACCTGAAAAATGTAGAAAATGAAAAGTCATACTCGAAGCTCGTTTTGAATCTGGAAGATTTGACGAAGCTTTATCGCCAGTTGCTGGAGATCGTGCGCAAAGAGAAAGAACTTCTCATCGCCGCTGATATCACCAAGCTCGACGAAAACAACAAAGAAAAAGAAGCTTTGCTGTACAAGATCCGCTCGCAGGATTCAGCGCGTGAACGCTATGCCAAAGAATTCGCGCAAGTGATCGGCGGCGACGTCAATGCTCCGCGCTTGTTGGATTTCGCCAAAATCCTGCACGGGACGGGTGCGGAAAAACGCCTGCGCACGATTCACTCGATGCTTGAGATGATCGTCACGCGCGTTCAAGCTTTAAATAAAGAAAACGAAGAATACGCTCAAAGCGCCTTGGGTTTGCTCAATGGTGCAATGACAAACGTGAAGGAAACCCTGGCGGGCAAAAAGACCTACGCTCGCAAAGGCAAGATGGAGTACGGCCCGGATCGCGCCGGCAACTTCGTCAAGAAGGAGGCTTAATGGCGGTCACCCCTTTTTTGTAGCAGCATCGCAGCGAGGTCTTTAGATTCTAGGGACTTAACGCACGATTGCTACAAAAAAGGGGTGAGCGACTTCTGGTATGGCTAAGATTCACGCAATGATGGACATTGGGAAGCGCGCCATGATGAATAGCCAGACGGCTCTTCAGACGACTTCTCATAACATCGCCAACAAATCGACGGAAGGTTACTCTCGACAGCGTGTCGAGCTGCAAACGGCCGTGCCGATCACTGAAGGCAACAAGCAAATGGGCATGGGAACCCGTGCTTCGGCCGTGACTCGAACCAACAATCCTTTCCTGGAAAAACAGCTGCAAAAAGAAACCGGAAACTTGGGAATGCAAAAAGGCCGGGAAGGCGCGCTGACCCAAGTCGAGCAGGTTTTCAACGAGCAGATGAACAAGGGTCTCAATCAGTACATGACTGATTTCTTCAACGGCTTTCGCGAGCTTTCGAACAATCCCGAATCTCTGACCTCTCGAACGATGGTGAAAGAGGCGGGTGAAGCCTTGGTGAAAGACTTCAAACGCGTCGACGATCAACTGTCGTCGATTCAAAAAGACGTCGACGAGCGCGTAAAAAGCGAAGTCGATGAAGTGAACAAAATGGTTCGCGAGATCGCTTCGTTGAACGAAAAAATTTCCGAGGTTGAAGTGCAGGGCATTCCCGCCAACGACCAGCGCGACAGACGTGACGTCGTGTTGAAGCACCTGAACGAGCGCATCGACATTCACTATGCCGAAGGCGATCAAGGCCAGGTCACGGTCAGCACCGCTGGCAACGCCATCTTAGTTTCCGGATTTGATCACTACGAATTGCAGACGGCGGAAAATGGAAATACCGGCCGCGTCGATATTTTCTTCAAGCAAAACGACAGCACGCCACCGTTCAAGGTCACCGACCGAATCAAGGGCGGCACTGTGGGTGGAGCCTTGGCCGTGCGTGATCAAGTGATTCCTGATTTCAAAGACAAGATCGACATGCTGGCGTATAAATTCGCAGACGAAGTCAACAAAGCCCACGTCGAAGGTTTCGATCGCAACGGCCGCCAAGGTCTGTTGTTCTTTGAGATGCCGAACGACGTGACGGGCGCGGCTCAGTCTTTGAGCGTGAACGAAATGATCTTGGATGACGTCAATCGAATCGCCGCTGGTGCGAAGCCAGGTGCGGTCGGTGACAACACAGTTGCCAACGTCATCTCGCAGCTTCAGCACAAAGAAATCATGGACGGAAACACTTCGACCATGGACGACTTCTACAACTCTCAAGTGGGCCGTGTGGGTGTGCTTGCTCAACGAGCGATCAAATCGCGCGAGTCGCAAGACAACATTCTGGGACAGCTCAACACCATTCGTGAGTCGATTTCGGGTGTGTCGCTGGATGAAGAGACGACCAATATGATCGAGTTTCAGCGGGCCTTCGATGCGTCGGCTCGCGTGATCAAAACAGCGGATGAAATGTTCGACACCGTTTTGAACTTGAAGAGGTTGTAAACTAAATGCGCGTCACTGATAAAATGGCTTTCAATCAGACGACCTCCAATCTCTCGAAGAATCGTTCGGAAATGAACGAGCTTCAGAATCAGGCGGCGACGCAAAAGAAAATCAACAAGCCGTCAGATGATCCTGCCGCTTCGGCGCGCGTTCTCGGCAACCGCACGGAAGAACGTGGCAGCAAACAGTATCTGAAAAATATCAACATGGCTCGCTCGTTCCTGGAAGCAACTGACCAGGGGCTATCCGAGCTGACCGAAGTTTTGGTTCGAGCGAAAGAACTGGCGATTCAGCAGGCGAATGATGCCGGCGCCAGTGGGGAAACTCGTCGAACAGTGGCGGCCGAGATCGGACAGATCTACGCGCAGGCCGTGCAAATCGGAAATCGCAAATTGGGCGAGCGCTATATTTTCTCGGGCTTTCAGACAACCAAGCCGCCATTTGATATTTCCGGCGAATATGTCGGCGATGATGGCGACATGAAGCTTCAGATCAACAAAGATGCTTTTGTCGCCATGAATATGCCGGGCGATAAAGTGTTTTTGGGCCAAGGAGTGAGTGAAGACGGCCTGATTCGTGCCAAAGCGGCCGTTCCGCGCAACGTGGACCAGTTGAAGCTGCAAAAAGAGTATGAAAATCAGCGCATGGAGCGCCTGGAAGAGATGAAGGAAGAGCCGATTTCCTTGCGGACACCGGCATCGGATAGCTCTCGTGGCGAAACGACGGCTCGTTCGCGAGCCTTTCCTCAGTCCGAGGGAACCAACGTCCTGCGCGCGCTGAAAGACTTTGAAATAGCCCTTCAGACCAACGACAAGGCCGA